>CAIVOO010000140.1 GCA_903907555.1 uncultured archaeon
AGAGAAGTCAATAATCAAATCAAAATTAAGAGAGGCAGGAATCTCAGAAGCATTGATTGGAAAGTTGGTTGCAGGAGCAGCACCAGCAGGCGGAGCAACAGGCGGCAAGGAAGCGCCAGGCGCAGTAGGAGCAAAGCCAGCAGCAGGAGCAAAGCCAGCCGCAGCAGCGAAGAAGTAAATTTTTATAATTCTTTTTAACGTGTTGTCTACTTCTAGACAGCACAGATTAATATATTGGAAAAATCAGTTATTCTATTGCTCATATACCATAAAGAGTTTTTGTTAGGCTTTGCTTCTTGCAAGCCCTTCAAGACTCTTTTTTTATTTTTGATTTTAAGCTTTCAACCAATTCTGGTTGATTAAAACTATATACATCTGGAACATTTAGGGAGAGAATGCGTTTTTGCATGTAAAGCTTGGGAAATCTTTTTGCTATCTCGGATATCTGGAAATCCTCCATGACAAATATAACATCTGCCCAAGCAATCTGCTTTTCTGTGACATGATTTTCATTAAAAAGACCTGCAGATTTAGTTTCAAATCTATCTTTAAAAATTTCTTCAGCAGTTCTGCTTCGGTGTTTGTTCTGATTGCAGATAAATAATACTTTCATTAATGTATGGAGAGGGTTGTTTACAATATAAATTTTTCCTAGAAGACGATTGGTTTAAAAAAGAAAGTAAATAATTAAAAAATATTCTTCAGCCAGTCGACAAATCTTTCCCACATAGATTTTTCCACCACAACTTTTACTGGTTCTGTGGAATTTATCACATTCACTCCCATTTCATTTTTTGTGGGCTTGGCTTCTGTTTCTGTTTTCTTCTCGCCGCAGCTGTGGAATTTTCCATCTGTGCAGTTCAGAAGCTGGCAGAAACCGTTCTTCTCAAGATTGCAGAACTCGTAAGTCTTGCAGTTGTCATCGCTGGTGCATGCTCTTGGAGCCGCGCATCTGGCTTTGAATGAGGATTTTTCATATCGCTCATTATCGCACTGTCTCACACCAACATCCATCCATTCTATTTGAGAGCCTTCTGTGAAGGCGCTGAATAGGTAGCGCTCGTTGTTTCTTATCAGGCTGGAAATAGCAGGTGTCTGGTTGAGCCAGTGCCTTGTAGTTCCAGAAATCTTGAACCATAAATCATCAAGCACAATGTTTTCGTCAACCCCTTCCATAACCATGTATGAGTCTGAGCCTATAGTGTAGCAGTCTGTAACATTCATCTGGACTTTTGCGCACCTGAACGCTTTAGGCGGGCAGCTGATATTATAATATGCCATCTCTGACTCTCTTACTACAGGATAGCCCTTTGCATCCTTCAGTCCTGCATCATAAAGAATCCTTGTTATGTTTATTGTATAATCCCCTGCAGGCAAATATGAAGTTGATTGGAACATATAGCCGCCTTTTGTCTTGTACTTTGCATTCAAATCTGTCCATTTGCCGTCAACTGCTGTCTCTTTGCTGAAATCCTTGTCCAAAACAGAGATTGTCCAGTTGTTCTGCTCAAATGTTGAGCTGAATCCTTCTTGGAACAGTACAAAAGAGAAGCCGTCATCGCATTCCAAATCTTCTATGGATATCGCATTCACTGCAGCAGTCGTCATCAATAAAATGATTAATAATATTAGTTTTTTCATGTCCCCTTCCTACCCCCTTTCAGATTTATAAACATTTCGGATATGCGAAATTTTATATATAAATACGGAATTCTCCTGTTGAGGTGTTAATATGGCTGATATAGAAGTAACTGAAGCAACATTTCATAGTGCGGTTCTGGCTTATTTTTCAGACTATTATGCCAAAGAAGCTAAAGTGGGGCCGACTTCTGTGTATGTTAAAGGTGTGATAAACGCATTGAGCATATTAGTGGAAAATGAGTTTCCTGCTGCAAAGCAGAAAAAGTGCTTTGTTGAGATTAATTCAGGAAAAGGCGGGCTTACAATAAGAAACACATGCAGATAAGGTGAGGTGTACAATATGTTCAACGACGAATTAATCAAGCGGATTGGGGAATTGCAGGTAAAGCTTGCAGATATTGAAGCAAAAGTTAGGCAGCAGCATAATCATGAAGATGGCAAAGTAATCAACATATCTGTTTATATGCAGCTGCTAAGCGATTTCGCCCAGCTGAAGGTTTCTGTTGCAAATTTCAATTTCAGGCTGTCAAGAAACATACTTGCCAAGATAGATCATAACATTTCAGGAATCGAGCGGGGATATCCGCATGTAAAAGAGCATCCTGATTACGCTGATTTCAGGCAATTGTTCAATACAGTATCAGAAGTTGTAAAGAAGGACCAGTATTAATGAAAGTAATTTATCTCCCAGCTGAAATTGAAGCAGATGTCCTGCCTGTTGTAGCCAAATCTCTCAAATATTTGGATAAAAAAGTCGGGATTCTGACGACTGCGCAGCATTTGAGCAGGTTGAAGGATGTTCAAAAATTTCTTTTGAAGGAAGGCTTCAAAGCCGAGATTGGCGGGCAGGTTCTGGGTTGCAATCAGACGAATGTAAAGAAGATTGAAGCAAAAGTTGACTGCTTTTTGTATATAGGCTCAGGAAGATTCCATCCAATAGGTATCGGATTGAAAACAAAGAAGAAAGTTGTTTGCGCCAATCCATTGAATGAAGAGGTTTCTGTGCTTGACAGAACTTTCGTTGATGTTTATGAAAAGAAAAAGCAGGGAGCTATGCTTAAATTTTATGACGCATCCAATGTTGGTGTGCTTATAACAACAAAATCAGGGCAGAACAGATACAAACTGGCATTGAAATTGGAGAAGAAATATCCTGACAAGAAATTCTACTTCTTCGTTTGCGAAACATTGATGTTTAACGAGCTTGAGAACTTCCCGTTCATAGACTGCTGGGTCAACACAATGTGCCTGAGGATAATGGACGACAGGGAGAAGTTTGCAAAGCCTGTTGTTAATATGGATGATGTTCTTTAAGTCCAAAACCTTTATAAATGACTGCTTCTCTTTTTGAAGTGGGGGTAATAATATGACACAAGGACAGAATATTCAACCAATTTTTATCTTGCCGGAAGGCTCGCAGAGGACTATAGGAAGGGATGCGCAGAGGAATAACATAATGGCTGCCAAGCTGGTGGCTGAGACAGTAAGGACTACTTTAGGTCCCAAGGGCATGGACAAGATGCTTGTTGACCCGATGGGCGACATAATAATCACTAATGATGGAGTTACAGTTCTTGAAGAGATGCAGATAGAGCATCCTGCTGCAAAGATGATTGTAGAAGTTGCAAAAACCCAGGAGAATGAGGTTGGCGACGGCACTACAACTGCCGTTGTTATCGCAGGAGAGCTTCTGAAGAATGCTGAGCGATTATTGGATCAAGAGATTCATCCAACAGTCATTGCCCGCGGCTATAGGTTGGCTGCTGACAAGGCATTGTCTGTTCTTCATGCAATGTCTGAGAATATTTCTGAGAAAGATGAAGCTATGCTGAAAAAAGTTGCCATGACTGCAATGATTGGAAAGGGCGGTGCAGAATCTTCAAGGGAAAGGCTTGGGGATATTTGTGTAAAAGCTGTAAAACATATAATTGACAGGGTTGACAATAAATCAAACATTGACGCTGACAATATCAAAATCGAAAAAAAGGTCGGCTCTGGTGTTGAAGACACTGAACTGATTGAAGGGATTGTTGTCGATAAGGAGAG
>CAIVOO010000141.1 GCA_903907555.1 uncultured archaeon
AATCTTCCATCCCTTATGTAATTGACAGTTGCTTCAGGAGCCAAGAGGCTGATTATTGACAATCTTTCCTGATCCAGTTCCATAAGCCCGTCGTATTTTATAAGGTCTTTCTTGCCAAGCTTTCCCGAATGAAGCCTTGAACCTGTATATACTGGAACGTCTGCGATATCCAAAAGCTGGACAAGCTTCATTGCAGTGCCTTCCGGAAGCCTGTCGATGACAACACCGTTTCCGTCTATTCTTCCAACCTTGTAGGATTTCCTGTCTTTTTGGGAGCTGTCAAATTCTTTTTGCACAAAAGTCCCACTGTATTCTTCTATAGAAGGCTGCACGATTCTGCTGAACCTTTTTCCTATTGATCCTGCTATCAATGAAAACAATGCAGCTCTAACAGAAGGGCCGAAGCTTTCCTGCTGGAAATACCATGCGCATTTCATGTCATCGACATCTTTTGTTATCTCTAAACTGTTCTTGTTTCTTGGCAATGGATGCATCAGCACCAGTTTGTCCAAGTCGATTGTTTTGCTGTTCTTCTCCAAAAGTTTTCTCGAGACAACCCATTCGCCCTTGAACATTGCCTGCTCGTCAGGACGCATCCTTTCAAGCTGCGGTCTTAAAATAATTGCAACATCAACATTTGAAAGAACATCCACAATATTGTGATACGTTGCATATTCAACACCCTGGTCATTTTTTAGGTAATCAAGGACATCCTGTGAAGGCTCGAAGCCTTGCGGGTAGCCCAGATGAAGCTTTGCATCAATCTCTGCAGCAATAGAAAACCATGAGTTTGCAACCCTGCTGTGCTTTATGTCGCCAACCAATCCTATGTTCAGCTTGTCGATACCGCCTAATGCATTAAGTATTGTGAATAAATCAACAAACACCTGCGTCGGATGCTGATTTGCCCCGTCACCACCGTTTACTATTGACATCCTTTCTCTTATTATTCCATGAGCGCGGTCATTTACAACAGCCTTTGAAGAAACTTCAGCAGCCCATCTTGCAGCCCCTTCAAGAGGATGCCTCATGACTGTTACCTCATGGTCATATCCTGTAAAAACTCTCCAGCAGTCTTTGGTTGATTCGCCTTTTTTTACAGACGAGCCTTCAGAACCGTAAATACCATCCTGCCAGTCAGCCCCAACCATGTAGGCTGCCTGCCTGTGGCTTATTCTTGTCCTTGTGCTGTCTTCCAGAAACAATGAGCCGACAACTTTCCCCTGAAGCTGTTTCCTGTAGAATGCTTTCCTGTCCTTTCTTTCTTTTTGTATCCTCAAAGCCAAATCATTTACAACATTGATGTCTGCCCTGCAGAAATCTTTCATTGAAATAATGTCAGAGCCGTACCAAGAATTTGAAATCCTTGATTTCATTTTTATCCTCGCAATTTATTCAGCATATCCCTGTATTCTGTTGCTGCTTTTGCAATGTTTCCATCATCAGGATAGATTAATGCCCTTCCAACATTTGCTATGACATTTTCCCATCCGAATATTTTGGTTATGTAACTTGCATCCCCGCCCTGGGCTCCTACACCCGGCATCAATACTAAAGGATTTGCTTCTTTAGTCAGTTCGCGCACTCTTTCAATCTCAAAATCTTTCAGATGATTCTTCGGGCTTGGAGCGCCTATCACCATGGCGTCAATGTCATTCTGGTAAACTTGAGTTGCAAAATATTCATATCCTTTTATCCCGTCGAAATCTGCATTCTTCATCGCCTCGAACTCCTTGTTTGACATAAGAACCAGCTGAATCAATCCTACGCCATGCTTGTCTGCCTGCTTCTTTGCTTCGCCAGCATTTCCAGGGAAAGGCGCATAAGTCACTGCATCAAAGCCTTCCATCTTTGCGTGATACAGGCCGGAATCGTTTGTCTCTCCGATATCTGCGAGCTTGCTGTCATCTATCACTAAAAGCCCGTGCCTGTGTGCAAAATTTGTCAGCATCTTTGTTTCTTTCCTGCTGAAATCTTTTATGTAATTCCTGTTCGGCTTAACTGCTGCTGCATATTCTGCCTGTTCTTCAATAACAGAAAGGCACCATTCGAGCTTGTCTGTCTTTTCAGGAACTGTGCCCTTTTCTCTCTGCCCGAATTCTGCAGCATCCAATCCGATACACAAGATGGAATTTTTCTTCTTAACTGCATCAAACCATTTTTCTTTGAAAGTCATTTTCATTTCCTCCCGAACAAATCATTAAAATTTGTGCTGTAGAGGCCCTTTACGGCCATCTCAAGCTTTTCATAATTTCCTGTGGATTTCAATACCTTGTCATAAGTCAGCAGGAATTTCTGCGCCCTGTCAAGCTTTTTCCCTTTCGGGTCGAAGAATTCGACAAATGCGCCTATTCCTTCGGCTGTGATATAATCTGTTGACCACTGCCTTGGATTGCGCACATATGCAACAGAAACCTCTGGCTGTATTGAATACCTTCTCAAGAAATCTTCATCAATCGCAACAAATGAATGAGATTTTACTTTCGCCTTTGCAAGATTTTTCTCTCCGCCCTGCTGTCTTGTAACGACATTGACCATGTGCTCGATTATGCCATCCTTTTTCTGGATCATTGGAATCCAGCTTGGCTTGTCTGTCATTTCATTATAAGCGCTTGAGCCAGATGTTATCAAATCGGAAACATGGACTATGTAATGATTGGCGATTCTCGCATCTGCCATCACAATATTTTTTCCAATAATAACCTCATGCTTTCCTATTTTGTCGCCTGCGTTGTACAGCGCAAGATGGGGCAATGTCAATAAATGAGCAACAGGCCCTGAAAATATCCAGTCCCTTCTCTGCCCGCCTGAAACCAGCAGGTCATTTTTTCCTCTAAGCAAGTACTTGACCTTTTCAGCCATTATCTCGATGACTTCCCTGTAAGTTGGATGGGCATCCATCATTCTCACAGCGTGCTGAATCATAAGTTTGGCATCATTGCCGAATTTTTCCCATTCATTGTCGTCCTGAACTAATTTTTCAGTATTGACATAATAAATCCCAAGCTCTCCAGAAGTCAAAATGACTGGCTTTACTAAATCCCTAAACGCTTTTGTATCAACTAGAATCTCACATATCCTCGGATGGTTTTCCATTGGTTCACCCCGAGAATAACCAAATCAGAAAGGTGTTATATAAACATTTGTTTGTATTTGAGTGGTGACTAAAGAAAAGTTTATTTATTGATACGAATAATGCTCGGGAATGGCAGAGCCGACAGAACTTCAGAGGCTGATCAATGAGCATCTTTACAATGCAGGCATTCCGCTACCTCCTGAAAAGAAGAGGATGGCTCAAAAGATGATAGATTCTATACCTGATGGTATACCTGGCGTAACTGAAGAATGCACGCTATGCAGGATAAATTTCGGGATATATCATTCTATCCAAGAATCTCAGATCAAACCTGCAATGGCAACCGAAAATATTTGCAGAGAGCATGCAGAGCGTCTGATAAATCTTGATCCGTTGTATTATGTGAAGAAATCCTAACTAAGAAATTCCTTGTCAGCCAATTCTAAATATTCCTTAATCCTCATGTGTATTGAAGGCAATAGCAGCTTCTCTATCTTCTCTTCGAAGATATCTTTCATCTTGGCGTTCTCGTTTATCCTGTAGACATTTGCTTTCTTTTCGACAAGGAATAATTCCCTAAGCCTTCTAATCTGCCTTCTGACGTTAGAATGCGCTATTCCAAGTTTAGAAAGTTTGTGCTGTTCGCGCGAAGCGATTGCAAGATTCATGATTTCCTGAGAACTGAGGTCTTTTTTCTCTTTCAGCATTACATGAAGAATATCGACAATGACATCGCGGGAATCACCTGGCTGCAAAAGCCCTAGAGACAGGCAGACTTTCTTTACAAGCTCCCTTCCCTCGATAGAAGACGGCTTTTCATACCTGCGCAAAGAAACACTTGTGATTGGCGTATCCTTAATGACTTTCTTCAAACAAACACCTCGAGAATATGTAATATTTGGGGGTTTAAAAATGTTGTGGGAAATCAGTATATACATAATGTTTAAGAATGCACTGTAAAAAACTTTCAGGATGCCCGCTAAAATAGAGATTAAGACTGATAACGACACAAGAGCTGAGGTGAGAAGGGCGAAGTTAGCTCCGCTTTCTTCCGGGAAAATCAGTTCTTTAGAGATTGTTGACGTATACGCTGTCGATGCTGAACTGGCTGAAAGCCAGCTTCCGGCTGTTGCTTCCATGCTTACTAATCCTGTAACGCAGAAATCTTCTTACAGCAAGTCATTATTTCCTGATAATTTCGACTGGGTTGTTGAGATTGGATTCCTTCCAGGAGTCACAGACAATGTCGGCACAACAGCAAGGGAAGGCATTGAGGACTTACTGAATGCAAAATTCGGCTCTGTGCAGGGAGTTTTCACATCGCAGAGAACTTTTCTTTCTGGAACAGTTTCGAAAGAGGATGTCCAGAGATTTGCAGACACTTTATACAATCCTGTAATCCAAAGAGTTGCAGTAAAAACAAAGGATGAATTTTTGCACGAAGCAGACAAGATAGTAATCCCGAGAGTTAAATTGGATACATTGCCTGTGGCAGACATAGTTAATATTCTTGATTTAGCTGACGATGAATTGGCAGTTATTGGAAAATCAGGGATTGCAAATTCAGACGGCACAAGAAGAGGGCCTCTTGCTCTCGATATAACTTACATGAAAGAGATTCAAGCTTATTTTAGAAACAAAGGCAGGAATCCGACAGATTTAGAGCTTGAATCAATTGCGCAGACATGGTCAGAGCACTGCCATCACACAATATTTGCAGATCAGATAGATGATATTACAGATGGATTGTTCAAACATTACATTAAGCGTTCAACAAATGAGATAAGGGCAAAGAAAGGCGAAAAGGATTTCTGCGTGTCAGTATTCACAGACAACGCAGGAGGAATCATATTCGATGAAAGATTTGTAGTCTGCCATAAGGTTGAGACTCACAACAGCCCGTCTGCATTGGACCCGTTCGGAGGCTCAATCACAGGAATCGTCGGAGTAAACAGGGATCCGATGGGCTTTGGCATGGGCTCAAAGCCGTTCCTTAATCAATACGGATTCTGTTTTGCAGACCCGAATGATGAAACTATCATTTACAAAGGGAAAAACTATACCCAGCCAATGCTTTCTCCGAGAAGAATCATGGATGGAGTCATTGATGGCGTGAATGTCGGGGGAAACTGCTCTGGAATTCCAACTCCGCAAGGATTCTTGTTTTTCGACCAGAGATACAAGGGAAAACCGCTTGTGTTTGTTGGAACAGCAGGATTAATTCCAAGGACAGTCAATGGAAAGCCTAGTCATGAGAAAACAGCAATGGCTGGAGACTATATTGTAATGGTTGGCGGAAGGGTTGGAAAAGACGGCATACACGGCGCAACATTCTCGTCAGAAGCCATGGATTCAGGAAGCCCTGCAACAGCTGTGCAGATTGGCGATCCTATCACTCAGAAAAAAGAAAGCGATGCTATTGTAAAAGAAGCAAGAGACTTGGGATTGTACAACAGCATAACAGACAATGGCGCAGGCGGATTATCCTGCTCTGTGGCTGAGATGGCCAAGGAATGCGGCGGATGCTATGTTAAGCTTGACCAAGTTCCATTGAAATATCCTGGGCTTGCCCCTTGGGAAACATGGGTTTCTGAATCGCAGGAGCGAATGACTTTGTCAGTTCCTAAAGATAAATGGGCAGCATTTTCTGATTTGATGAAGCGAAGAGGAGTTGAAGCAACAATAATCGGAGAATTCACAGATTCAGGAAAATGTGTTGTTGATTACAATGGAAAGAATGTGATGGATGTTGAAATGGATTTCCTGCACGACGGGCTGCCTGAAAGGCCAATGAAGTCGCAGGCGACTATGACATTTCATAAAGAGCCATCACTTGAAGAGCTTGACGATTTGACAGGCACACTCTACAAAATGCTTGCAAGGCAAAACATAGCAAGCTTTGAATTCATATCAATGCAGTATGACCACGAGGTTCAGGGCGGTTCTGTATTGAAACCATTGCAGGGCAGAGGAAGAGTTAATGCAGACACGACAGTAACAAGGCCTGTTCTTGATTCGAACAAAGCAGTGATTATGTCTCAGGGAATCAATCCCAAGTATAGCGACATAGACACTTATCATATGGCAGCATGCGCGATTGACACAGCAGTAAGAAATGCAGTGGCTGCAGGAGCAAATCTTGAGCATCTTGCCTTGCTTGACAATTTCTGCTGGTGCAGCTCGAACGAGCCTGAAAGGCTTGGGCAGCTGAAAAATGCAGTCATGGCATGCTATGATTACGCAACTGCTTACGGAACGCCATTTGTATCTGGAAAAGACAGCATGTTCAATGATTTCAAGGGGTTTGACGCAGACGGAAATCCAATTAAGATATCTGTTCCGCCGACACTGCTTGTTTCATCGTTCGGAGTCATGGAAGATTCAAAAAAAGCAGTATCGCTTGATGCGAAGTTTGCAGGCGATTTGGTTTATGTTCTCGGTGAAACTAAAAACGAGCTTGGCGGCTCTGAATATTTTGCAATGCATGAAGCGACAGGAGCATTTGTTCCAGAAGTCGATGCTGAGAAGAATCTCAAGCTTTACAAGGCACTATCCAATTGCATAAGCGAGGAGCTTGTTGCGTCTGCGCAGAGTGTCCACAAAGGTGGATTAGGTGTGGCGCTTGCAAAGACAGCAATGGGCGGTTTGCTCGGTATGGAGGTCTGTTTGGACAATCTGTCTGGCATGTTCTGGAGGGATGATTTCACTCTCTATTCAGAAAGCCAGGGCAGGGTTGTCGTGACAGTGGCTCCAGAAAACAAGGACAAGTTTGAGAAGCTGATGGAAGGAAACTTTTTTGCGCGAGTCGGTGTTGTCAAGGAAGACAAGTCTTTTGTGGTAAAGAGCGCTCATAAAGTGGTAATTAATGGAGATGTTGATGAAATGCTAAAATCTTACAAGTCAACATTCGCGGGGTACTAAAATGGCAGCTCCTAACGTTCTCGTGATGACCGGATATGGAATCAACTGCGATGAAGAGACCAAGTTCGCATTTGAAAAGGCAGGCGCTAAGGCAAAGATAGTTCATATCAATGATTTGACTGACGGGCATGACAGGCTTTCAAACTACCAGATTCTTGCATTTCCCGGAGGATTCTCTTACGGGGATGACACAGGCTCTGGAAATGCGTTCGCAAACAGGGTAAGAAACAATCTTTGGGAAGAGACAAGAAAGTTTGTTGAAGGCGACCATTTAGCAATCGGAATATGCAACGGATTCCAGATAATGGTTAATCTTGGGCTTGTCCCTGCGCTTTGCGGGCAATACGGCGACAGGCAGGCAGCTCTTGCTCACAATGATTCAGCAAGATACCATGTCAGATGGGTTGACTTGGAATTCGGAGGCAGCAGCCCCTGGACAACAAATATCGGAACAATAAGCGTTCCTGTCGCACATGGCGAAGGAAAATTCTATGTGACACATTCTGCCCTGATGCGCTTGAAGGAAAAGGGAATGATTGCTGCGAAGTATGTTTCAGGAGAGATGTGCCAATACCAGAATCTTCCGCCAAACCCGAATGGTTCATTGGAAGATGTTGCAGGAATTCTTGACGAATCAGGAAGGCTGATTGGAATGATGCCTCATCCAGAGAGAGCAATCGATTTCACTCATCTGCCAAACTGGCCATTGCTTAAAGAAAAATTAAAGCGCGAAGGAAAGCCGCTTCCAGCAGAAGGGCCTGGAATGAAGATATTCAGGAATGCTGTGGAATATTTTAAGTGATTTTAATGAGTAAGAGGTTCAAGGTTAGTCATGTTGAAGAGCTGCCTGATATCCTAAGACAGTTTATTGCTTTCTCAAGGACAAGCAGCAATCTTCAAGAGCGCGATAATATTTTAGGGCAGAGGATTTATCTTGAAGTTGAAAAGGTGAAGCCTGTCCGATCAGGGCTTTATGTTTCTGGGCTTGAGCATGCAGTATGCTATGCTGCTGATTTGAAAGATTATTCTAAGATTGACCCTAGAATAGACATTTCAATGATTGCACTGCATGATAAAGAAAAAAATATTGTTTACACTTTCAGCATTGCTTTCGAAACAAGAATTGCCGACATAATGATTGCAGTCTGCACGAAGAATCTCAGGAACAATGCCTATCCTCCTGTAATGGATACAGAAATGTTGGGAAAGTATGAGCCGATGTTTCCTGCATTGCTTAAGCATGCTTCAAAACAGGGGGATACGCATGTGCTTTCAGCAGACATAAAAGCATTGAGGGAAGTTTTAGAGGGAGGAATAAAAAGCGACGGGCATGCAGTAAGAAGAGGAGCTTATTCATATTTCTTGTATGCAAGAGGCTGCAAATTCAAAAAGGATATGAACACAGACTTGCCCCCAAGGTATGGTTTGTGGAAAAGAATGGATATGTGATTACTTGTTTATCTTAATTCTATAAATTCCCACAGGATTCTCTCCTGTGCAGCAAGATGGCGTCACAGTATTGTCGACTTCGCAGTTTTCCACAATGCTGCCTGTTCTCTTGTCGATAAAAATTTCTGTGTTTCCTGCGTCAAGTTCTATCGCCAGTTTGGGCGCTTCAATGGCATATTCCCCGCTGATGTTATTTGCGTATTCCTTTGCCAAATCAGCAAGTATGTGCGTGATTGCCTCGCCTGCAGTATTTCCTGCGTAAAGCCCTTTTCCGCCGAGGCGCATCTCCCTTCCGCCGAGGAAGGATACGTTGTAATACATTGCCTCATTTAATGTGATGTATGATTGTATTGGATTTATGATGTTTGCAGCGAATCCTGTGAATGAGCCGTCCTTGTATGCATTTGATGTTCCTGTTTTTCCTCCGGCTGTCACGACAACTTTCAGAGGGCCTTGCGATGTCTGGACTGTTGCAGTGACTTTAGGATATTTGTAAGTGTTTCCAACGCATTCCAAGTCATTAATCTGCGCAGCTGTTCCGCCGTGCTGCGTGACGCTCATCAGGAGCTGTGCAACTGCCTCGCTTGTGCTCTGCTTTATTCCTGTATCGACGCACTGGGGCTTTGCCTTATAGATTACTTTTCCATCTTTTACTATGCTGTCAATTATATGCGGCTTGCAGAGCTTTCCTGTCATTATTGCGCTGTAAGCAAGCGCAAATTCCATAGGGGTTTCTTCCATGCCAAGCACGATTGAAGAGCTAATGTCTTGCAATGAATACCTTTTGATGCTCTCTATTCCAATTTTCAGTGCGAAATCATAAACAGCTCTCTTTACAAGCTCTAATTTGAAATTTGGGTGGTTCATGATGGCTTCAAGAGACATATTGTCAATTGAGCCTGCGCTGTTCATTGTTTCTATTATGCTGTTAATCTCGCTTATGGACATCTGGTCATCAATCTTGACATTGTATGGATTTGTGAGCTGATCCATCGAAGGCATACTTGATGCGCTTACTTGCGAGAATTCTGCTGATGGGTAATAATTATCATTGTTCTGCTTGAAATCAACTGTGTTGAATATTATGGTTCCATCCTTCTTGTTGATTAAAAGATGCTTTGCAAGCTCCTGCGGGTTATTGAGCATCTCCCTGTACCTTCTCAAATTTTCTGTCATTACAAGATAGCTCTGGCTCATATGGTTGATTGTTGAATCAATAACTAAAATTTCAGAGAGAAGCTTCTGATGATCAGGACTTCCTGCAACTGCTTTTGCCAGCTTATCCTCCTTTTCGATAAGCCTTTTTATTTTATTGTCAATCGATTCACGATAGCCAACACCATACTCAAATTCTTTAGATAATTTTTTCTGGGATTGGAGCATGTTGAACTTTGTGTGCTCATAAATATCATAAGAAACTGTGCTTACAACCTGCCCCTTTTCATAACGCTTGACTTCATGGATGTTCCAGCGGATTGCAAACTTGTCCCTCATCCTCTCGTGGAACTGCCTAGGGGTTTCGCCTTCCTTCGGCGTCATGCCATACTTCTTCATCTTCTCCATAAGTTTCTGGTCGCTTAGCTTGTCTGGCATTTTAGTATAAAGCCAAATGTTGGCAAGATTTTCAGATTTCTTTATGCCTGTAATCATCGTCACTTCAGTGTCTGTGTTAAGATGGTCCATCACAGGCTCGTAAAGCTTGTCATCTACTACAAATGGAGTCTCATAATTATTCAGTATGTCAGTTATGCTCCAGCCAAACTCGTCAATAGCGAGCGCATTGATTATCGGCTTCGCTCCAGAGCCAGAGTTGGCTCCTTTTGCTGTGACATAATCAAGCCCTGCATTATTGTAATAGCTTCCGACAGCGGTAAGTATGCCTCCTTCAGAATTAAGGAATATTCCTGCGAACTGCAGCGGCCTCTGGATTCTCGGCTCTAAAATGTATTTTCCATTTTTCTCTCCGACAATCCTGAAAAATACTCTTGAATTTTTCTTCAGCTCGAATCCTGCTGATGCAAGCTTTGCCATTCCATTTGAATCAATTACTCCTTCCTTGCTTCCAATCTTGATAGAAACATAATTCTTTTCAACGTTTGAAATCGCTCCTTCGTAATCAGGCCTCTGCTCAACATCAAGGATGAAATCTTTTCCTTTCTGCTCCCTTATGCTGCAGTAAATCCTGTCGCCTTTCTTGAAATCCAGATCTTTTATTGCATCTTGGATCTTTTTATCGTCAGGCTTAAGATACATGTTTTTAGCCTTGTGCTGGGCCACAAAAGCGCCAAGCCTTTTCAAGGCATCATAATCAATAGTTCCCTGATAGTTTCCGAATCTAACCTTTATGTGGCTTTTATTTCCTTTTAGGACAACATCTTCAACAGTTGCCTGCAGGAAATCCCTTGGCCTCGGAACCTTGACTCCATTTGTTTTTTCAGCTTCCTTCCAGTAATCGTCAAGCAATATTTCCAAATCAGACATCCTTTCTGCCAAGCGGTAACGTGTGATTTTATCAAGTTTATCATCGACTGTTGTGTATATTGTTGCACCGCAGACAGATATGTCCTCGCATCCTGCTTCTTTCATAGCTTTTTTAATATCATCGCGCTTTACTTCTTTTCTGACCATCTGCATTTCAGTTGAAGCCTCAAACCTGAATCTTCCCGGGCTGAAGCCGATGCCCTTCTCTTGAAGGTCTTTCTTCTCATTTTGATAAGTGGCTTCATCTATTGATTTCATGTCGCGCATGCTTTTCAGAACATGTCCTGTCCTTTCTACCGCGCGCTTGTATGCCTTCTCCAGCTTGTCCTTTTCAGAAACAGGGTCGTATTGAGTAGGATCATAATTGCCAGGACCTTTTACCATTCCTACAAGGAATGCCATCTGCCTCAAGTTTAGCTCGTTAAGCTCTTTTGTGCCGAAGAAATATTCAGAAGCATAGACAATCCCTTTCTTGTTGCCTTCGACGTGTATGAGATTGAACCACAGCTCCATTATTTTTTCAGGACTGTACATCTCGTGAAGCATCATCGCAGCAACTGTCTCGTATGCCTTTTCAGAGTATTTTTCCCCGAGGTGTTTCTCCGAGAACTGCAGCCATTCAGGATTATGCTTGTTTTTTCCTGCTGATTCCCTTTCTTCCCTGATAAGTTGCTTTGCAAGTTGCATGTCGATTGTGCTTACTCCGCTTAATGAGCCTTTATGGCGGAGCTTGTTGTATGCAGCTCTTGCGAAACTTTCAAGACTTACTCCTGTCTCTCTCCTGAAACATATCAGAGGGCTTTTGGCGCATCCTACTAATGTGCTTGCTTTAGCTTCGTTATCTTTTCTTAATCTATCATAAGGAAAATGCTTGTCTTCCGAACCCATTGCCGCGTTTTTTAGCATGTCTGGAATCTTGTCATCAGAGATTGGTTCCCTGTGCTCTTTATCAGTGAGGGTTCCCAAGTCTGTGACCTTGTCAGAACACTTTACTTTTGTTTCCTTGGCTGTCTTTTGCGCGATGTACTTCTCATTTAGCCATGGATAAGGATTAGAAGTGATGTACTTATATCCAGCAATGCCGCCTATTACTGTTACAACTCCGGCTACAGCTGTAGCTACTGTAGCTATTCCTGCAGCTGCTGCTACTCCCTTAAGCAATTTTTTTATGCTCATGCATCGCTCCGTACGGAATGTTTCATTAAATATTTCTTTTGCATATCAGTTAATCTTGAGCCGTGCTCCTGCAATATTCTTTCACAGACTCCGTCAGTGTTGATAAACTTGCCAGACTTTACTCTTGCATACACATTTATTGCAGAATCCCTCTGCCTGTCATTGATTCTCCTGCACATTTCCTGGTATAATGATTCTTTCAGTTCATCCTGCGAAAGCAAGCCAAGCTCAAACGCATATTTTATTTTCTGATGAGGGATTGGCCTTCCTTCCTTCTTGAAATAATTATTTTCCAAAAATGTTTTCATTTCTTCTTTTGGAAGCTCTGCCGGCAAGTATTTGCTTCTAACTTCATCGACAGGTATCTTGAAATAATGCATCAACTGAAATAAAGCCAGATAATTCCTTTTTTCTCTTGAGAAATGCACAAGCGCATCTTCAAGCAAATTGTTGTCAGTGCATATCTTGATCTTCTTCATTCTCTTAGAAACCTTGTCCAGAATAACAACAGATTCCTTTGCGCTTAGTTTATCCAGATTTTGATATACCCCGTCTCTTATTCTATCATATATTTCAGAATCTGCGCAAGAGAACTTATCCACCATATTTTTGATTAGATGCAAACTTTCAGTAGTACGGCAAAGCCTAGCGACAATCCAGTCAAGAGCAGCGTTTTTTGTTTCGGGATTTACCGATACATTCATCCTTTCAATCTGGCTGTAAGCCCAGCTTTTAGGATCAGCAACAAATAGCTGGTCAAATGTATTTTCTGACAGGTTGTATCTTTTCACTGCATTTCCTGCCCTTGAATATTCGTCTCTCATGAGAGCTCTTTTCACATATCTTTTCGCCTGCTTTTCGCTGACAGGGCATTTTAGCTCATCCATGAAATCCAATAATTCATCATAAGTGTGATTAAGGATATCTTCCAGCATGTCTTCAGGTATTGAATCCTGGCTTGCGAAAACTTTTCTTATGCTTTCCTTGAACTGGTTTTTCAAGTCAAATCTTATTCTTGTGGAATGAGGATTTGCATACACTTCCTGCAGCTTTTTTAGCAGGCTTGTTTTTTCTTTTTCTATCTTCTCTTCATGTATTTTCAGGCTTTTCTGCAAATCACCAAGCTCTGCAGCTCTCTCCAAGTCTTGAAAAATTGTATTCTCTATTTTTGATACTGATTTTAAAGCATCTTCAGCTTTATTCCTGTAATATGCTGCTGAATCCTCTTCAAGCGCTTTTTTATCTTCATCGTTAAGGATGAAATCCGAAAGCAATTTTATTCGCTCATATCTCATATACCGCATGGTTTGGGCATGCTTAATTTGAATAGCTGAAAAATTTGGATTGTTAATCTTTTCACGGACATTGACAATTGTTCTTGCATCTTCCTCTGTATTCAAAGCCAAAAGCATTTTATCATAAATTAAACACTGCAGCCTGCCCACATCATCAGGGTTAATCCTTTGAACAATCTTCTCAGAGTCTTCAAAATGTTCTGACATTATTGCCCTCATATAAGCGCTTCTGTTGCATAATCCTTTATCTAAATGAAGCTCTTCTGAAAATTTCTGGAGTTCAGTTTCCCGACCCGAAACCAGCAAATCATAATATACACCATAAATATCATCTTGCAGGGATACGCGCACATCAACTATTCTCTCGCCGTTCTTATTGAGAACTGATGTCTGCCAACCAGAATTTGCGATAAAATATCTTATGCCCTCATGTTGTTTTTGGACAATGTCATCATACATGTCAGATTCGCATACAGCTTCTGTGTTTTTTGTTACAACAGCATGTCTTGTTCTGGCTGTCAGCATGTACATGCCATTGTCGATATCTTTTAATTCAATTTTACCGCCAAACTGCTTCTCAAGCCTTTCTTCCAGCTTTAGATAATCAATCCTGTCAAGATTGCTTGGCGTCTTCAAAACTCTGAATTCCGGAGTATCATTGTTGCTCACCCAGAATCCTGTCAGCTTTCCGTTTTTCCAGCTGTTAACTAGCTTCTCATATGAAACTAAATTTTTTGTTGAGAATGAATCCTTAAGCCCTTCCTCATATACCGATTTTAGTGTCTCGTGCAGCTGCGCTGATTGCCTAGATGCAAGGCTTTTCTTTCCTTTCTTGAAATTTTCAACTATTTCGCAGATGTATTCTGCGCATAATTTGTATGCGTCTTCGCATAGTTCTATCTTTTCTGAAAGGTCAGAATAAAGTATTGTGTTTTTCATGAAATCCTTGTGGATTCCTGGAATGAAATGAAGCAATGATTCTATTTCTGATTGTGCACCCGTGTCTGGAGTGATTATCTGCGATATCGCTTCGATGTCATGCAAGTCTTTATCTCTTGGCTGTCTCATGAATCCTGCAAGCTTTGACAGAAGCAGGAATTCATTTGTTGGAACATAAACAGTCCTTCTCTCCCACGTGACTTTTTGTGTATAGTCTGAAGCCATCTTTTCTCCAGGAACTGAGAATACCCCGAAATAGTTTTCAGGCTCCTGATTGTCTACAGAATAAGTTAATGGAACTTCGCTTATTGAGATTACATCCAAATCATGATGCTCTCTCTTTTTGCCTGTGAGCATTTCTATGGCCCATCCGCCAGAAACCAAATAATTGAGCTTGTCTTCTTTGTCAACTTGTTTGTTTGTTTTCAAAAGCAAGAGCAAGTCTTCTTTTGATCCACTTAGAAATTCTTGAAAGTCAGGCTGGTGCAGATGCAGTCCTATTCCTAGCTGGAGTTCCAGCCTTTGCTCTAGCCTTTGGGCTAGCACTTGACCCATTTGAAGCTTCATACGCTTCATTTATAGAATGCTTATTTATAAATCTTTCGTTTATTTACTACTATTAAGTAATGACTAAGCTAAATGAACAAGTTCTGTATCAGCCATAAATGCTTCTCTCTTTAGATCCTGAAGTATGAAATGCTCGTGCTTCTGGAGAACATTGTACTTGTTCAGCTCTTCTGTGAACTCGTTGAGCTCCTGCATGTTCCTGAATATTCCCTCGGCGAGAAAGTCGAAATCATTGTTTATCCTGAATACAGAATTGACGCTCCCGTGCTTCAACAAGAAGTTCATTAACTCTTCTTTCCTGCTCTTCTCGACCTTTAGGATGAAGTTCACCCTTATGTCATAGCCGAGCTTCTGGAAATCAAGGAGTGTCGTGAATCTTGTTATTATCCCGTTCTTGTAGCCGTTCAGCTTGTCGAAAATAGTGCTAACAGGCACTCCTGTGTCTTTAGAAATCTTGGTCAGGTTTGCCCTGGCGTCCTTCCTAAAATGTGCCAACAATAATAGCTCTTTTTCTTTTAGCATTTTAAAGCCACCCCTCTGTTTTTAATATATAAATAGTTCAATATTTCCCTGAAATATAAACCTTATTTCGCAAGATTTCCTGAATGTTTCAGAAAAATCCTGAAGCATTTATAAATGTACCCCCTTAATTTCCTGTGGAAACTACGAATCTGAAACAGAACATTTATATATTATACTCTATTTATATACCCGATGAACCAGATAGAATACGAGATTCTAACAGTGTTCAAGGAGAATCCTGAATCAGAATTATCTACTTTTGACATCATTTCTAAAGCATTTCCAAGCGAAGCTGAAAAAATAAAGATAGAAATAAACAATGAATACAACAACAAAAGCACAACGTCAGAAGGCAGGCAGAGCAAGGGAAAAATCCACAGGAAAGTTCTCTATCACTTAAACAGGCTTGTTGAGGATGGAATCCTGAAGCTAAGCAGGGAAGGCACAAAAGGGCACAAGTATTTTGTCCTGAACATAAAGCCAGGAGAAGAGGTAATTCTAGAAAAACGCTACAAAAAAATCCTGCTAAAAAAGCCGGAAACTGCAGCCATTCCTCTTGAAAGCTATCAGAAAGAGGGCATAGTGAAGCAGTTTGAGCCGGCAACATGGGTTGACAGGCTTAATTCAATACTTCTTCAAGGATGGAATTTCGAGGATTACAATAATTTATTCAAGGTAATATCAGATTCTTTTCAGAACATAAATGATGTTGTCGGGCTTGATAATTTTGAAATGCTTCTTCAGAAGCAGAATCCTGAAGCTTTCGGGGCTTTCATAAAAAAGCTGTGCATAGAGTGCGATGATTACGGAAAGAAAGTCAACATAATCATAGACGTAACACACCTGAAAAAAGACAAGCTTCCTGAAATAGTTGAAGAGATGAAAATATTCGAGGAAGTGAATCCGGCAAACATTGAAATGATTTTTGATGTGTCTGCAAGGGAATTCAACCAGAACTACGACTTATTTGAGCAGGTGATTGACATCTTTTCAAGATCAAAGCTCAAGCTCAACATAAAAAACAGGGATGTTGCAGAAACCCCTTATCTGATAGGAAAGGCAGGCGTATACACTTTCGACGAGGCAGACTGGCAGCTCTACAAGAAATTCTACAAGTACAAGCTCAAGGGAATCGCATGCGCGCAGGCATCGATAGCGATAGATGTCTACAAATATTTCCAGCAGAGAAAAAGCGCCAAGGAATTCAGGGACTTGCTGCTCAAGGTAGCGAAAACACTTCTTACAGTAAATTCTCTTCAGAGAATGAAATCAGAGGAGTATTTCAAGAATCTCATGAAACTTGCAGAGCCGATGAGCAAGGAATTCTTCATGTTCAGCAGGAATTACATCAGGCTGTGGAATTACGGATGGAAGCAGCCGCAATCAGACCCGAAGATGATGTTTGAAATGGTAAAAAGCATCAAGGAAGAGATAAAAACATTCTGCGATTCGGAAGAGACAATATACCTGTCCTGCGGCATGCCGACAAGATTCAAGGTGGCATTCGGACCTGCATTCAGGGAGTTTGACAAGAACTTCAGCGAGATGCAGTTCTCAAGGCTTCAGATAAACGGGATGGACGACTTCCGCTCAAAGGAATTCAAGGAAATCTTAAATGCGAAAGAGGAATTATTTGAATTGTTCGACGGAGGAGACAGGATAAGGTTCCTCAGGACAGGAAGCATAAATGCAGAGGCGATATTCAATGAGATAATGACGATAATGAACAGCTACAAGCTGGCATTCATCTGTTATGACTTTGGCTCTGTTAAAGGTTCAGACTTGAAATTGACGTCATTTTTGAAATAAAATGGAAATAAACGAGAAAACAACATTCGAGGCATGGAAGTCTGCGATAAATGCAGTCATGCGCGATGGAAGGGAATTTATTGATACTAACTCGAGGCAGTGCAAGGAACTTGTGAACTTAAAGGTTGAGGTGGTTGCTCCTGAGGAGGATGTGACAAAGCCTATTGATTTCCTAAATGAGTCTGACAAATGGGTTTATCCCCCGACTGACGAGATAGAGAACATTGTGATGACAAGAAGGCTTGCGCCTGCATACAATTACAGCTACGGCCCGACGATATTCAACTTTCAGGGCAAGGTTAACCAAGTTGATGATTTCATAATCCCGCTCCTGAAGAAGGATCCTGTATCAAGAAGGGCGATAATCTCATTATGGGACCCTGTTGCATACTGCGACATAAACAACAAGTCTGTACCGGGATTGATATCAATGCATTTCAGGATTGTGGAAGAGAGATTGAATGTTACTTGCATAATAAGAAGCAATGACATGTTCTTCGGCTGGCCTGCAAATATCTATCAGGCATACGTGCTTCAAAGTTATATAGCAAAAAAATTAAATAAGGAAGCAGGCTCAATAACAACAATATCGCTTAGCGCGCACCTGTTTATCGACCAGGAAGATGACATAAGAAAGGTGTTTGAGAGGAGATGATGGACATATTCGGCACAAAAGACAGGATAAAGAAACTTGAGCATTGGTATGCTGCAGAGCTTAAGAAAAGAGATGCTTTAGTAGCAGATGCCGAAAAGAAATACGAGCTGATAATGAAAAGCGCATTCAAGCGCTCAGAAGAGGCAGAATACTGGCGCGATTATTCTAAACGATTAGAAAAGATAAACGAAGAGCTGAAATCAGAGATTGAAAGGTTGAAGAAGAAAAAGAAGTGATTATTTAGTCTTCATAACATAAGTCCCGTCCCAGCTCTTGCCAGGCGGATTTTTTCTGAACTCTTCGCATCGCTCGATGAATATTCCTGAAGCAGAGTCATGGACTTTCTTGAAAGCTTTTATAGCTTCAGTCCATTTCTGGCTGCGGTAGAGATGCAAAGCATGCTCGAAATCTTTTATGATTGATATGGTATTTACTTTTACGCTGCTCTTTAATCCGACTAATTCAAATATTCTTACAGGCTCTTTCCTGCCTTTTACAGCAACCAAATCTAATTCCCTTGTCACAAATTTGTCCTTGACATCTTTCTTTGTGCTCTCGCTGACTATTATGTCAACACTATACTGTTTAGTCAATCCCTCAAGCCTTGAACCTAAATTAATGTTATCGCCTATTGCTGTGTAATCAAACCTTTCATGCGAGCCGAGGTTTCCAATGACTGCCTCGCCTGTGTTCAGCCCGACTCCTATTTTCAATGCAGGGATTCCTGCTTTTTTCCATTTCCTGTTCAGCTTTTCCAGT
>CAIVOO010000142.1 GCA_903907555.1 uncultured archaeon
GAAGAACCGAAAAGAACATATCCGGGAATGGGAACTCAAATGAGATAATTGAAAAAAATGGAATGTAAGAATATGAACAATAAAACGAAATGGCTACTCTTTCCTATGATTGTGTTATTCGCAGTAATATTTGCCAGTTGCAATGCACCCGGACTAATACCTTCAGTAAACAATAATGGGGGAGAAGGATCGAATAATACTAGTTTTGACTGTCAATCCACTATCTCGCCCTGGGATATTTCTTGGATTCCTCAAGACCATAATTCTGTGATCAGCGATATAAATTCATTGCTGCGGGGAAAAGGTTTAGATAACTACGGGGAAGCTATCCTCAATTATTCACTGGAATACGAAGTTAATCCTGCCTTTGCACTTTCCATGTTCCGAAAAGAAGCAGATTTCGCTTCGCTTGGTTCCGCAGCGACAAACAATAACCCAGGCAATATTCGTCCAACTGGAGAATGCAAAAATAGTTCAACCGGTTCCTCCTGCAATGGCCTCTATGGAGAAATCAGTACACGCAATGGATTCGGCGTTTATCCTAACATGGATGCTGGCATCAAAGCCTATTTCATGTTATTAGCGAATTTATACCGGGGTTCTTTCAATTGCCAGGATTTACCCTGTATTATTTCGAAATATGCACCTTCAAGTGAAAACAATACAAACCTATATATAAATCAGGTCGAAGGCTGGACAAAAGATTATCAATGCGCATTGGTTCCTAATTCTTCAATGATTATCTCAGCTCCTCAATCGGGATCAAGCGCTTCAGTGAGTGGCCAAGTAATTTCGAACTTGGATCAAGGTGAATGGATTGCATATATTGGGCAAGACGAGAATGTTTGGGTCAAAGATATTATCTCCGGTGATCAAATACAAATCACAAGTGATGCGACCATCAATGAAATGGATCTTTCCAAATCTACAAATTACAGTTACTCCACGAACGAAATGAAATGGTCTCCTAATGGAAAATATCTTTCCTTTGTGAAGACAAAATACGTGAAAAATTCCACAGAGAACTTCTCACAAATTCAAACCTTAATGCTGTTTAATTTTGAAGATAAAACAAGCAGAGAATTGTTTTCAGAAGGATCCATTAATGGGTGTGATTGGTTATTTGATAGCTCAGCTATCATCTACGGCTCTAGTATCAATTGGAATTATTCATCAGGTCCATTAATTCTCCAACCTATAAATGGGATTTATAAATTTGATATTAATAACGGTGCGAATTCAGAATTTATTCCTGCCAAAAATGGTATGCCTTTAGCTAACCCGAGGTTTTCGCCTGATGGTAAATATGTTTCGTTTGAGGAGATATTCTATCTTGAAGGAAGTGGATATTTCTCAATATATGACATCAAGAATAATAATTTTGTTCAAGTAGATAAAAATGCAGAAAACAGAACTGGCAATTATGATTGGTTGCCAGATAGTAAAAGCATCGTTTATGATAAAACAGTTTATGCTCCCGAACAAGTTTCTTCTTTATATATTTCGGATCCTCTAAGAAATAGCGAAAAACAGCTTATTTCACCCGGCAGTATTTCATATGCAAGCAATCCTAAAGCTTCTCCAGATGGCGCATTAATTCTATTTAAGGGAGGGGGCA
>CAIVOO010000143.1 GCA_903907555.1 uncultured archaeon
ATGTATCACTGCAGAAAATTCATTGTAATCAATCTGCTGCTCTGTATCATAGCTGAGCGGGAAAAACTTCACCCCAAAACTGCTGCCGCTCTCATCAACAGAGGCATAAAAAAACTTGTATCCTTTCTCAAACGCGATGTTCGGCACAACAAAAAGTGTTGCGTCAAAAGGCTTCTTAACAGGATTAGGCACCTCTTTCAGCTTAATTTCTTCATATATTTCTTTGTACATCTCACCAAATGTATTTGCTATCTCCTTAACCTGAGAAATATCATGATTCAAGTATGTGATAAATGTTGGAACTTCCTGCTGTGAAATATACAATGCGAAGTTCGCAGAATTGATGCTCATTCTTCCGTACCTGTCTGCATCAACATACAGCCTCGGAAAATTAATCTGCAGCTCCAAAGCGCTGTGCTTTGCCAGTTTTTTGTCAGTGACATTCCAGGCAACGCTGTTCAGGACTGCTTCTATAGACCTTGCGCATCCGATAAAAGGAAAAATTGCTTTACGCGAAATCTGAATCTTAAGAAGCTCCTTGTACGTGCTGATGAGCTTTTCAAACATATGGGAGTCCAAGCCCATCTGGAAATTCAGATAGTGCTCTGACATCTCCTGATTTAAAACTTCAAAAAATAGATTCACCTCTTCAGCAGTATACTGTTGTTCCATGTTCTCGGCACAGGAAGATTATCTTCCGCTGCCGAAATAAAACATCTTCTCTATCGCAACATCTCCTGGCTTGTAGGCTCCGCTTCTCGGATGGTCTTCAGTTTTTGCAGCAGGGCTTGATGAGCTGCTTGAGCTCGACAGGCTTGCTTGCTTCTCGACATGCACAGGCTTCGCGTTCAGCTGCATAGTCTGTATTTGGGACTGCAGCTTGTTGATTTCGCTAATCATCTCATTCATTTTTGAGAATGCCTGCCCCAGCTGCTGCTCTACGCTTGTAAGCTTGTTCTGCACATTGTAAAAATCCAGTTGGTTGATTGAGTTTCCGCTTTGCGAAACCTGCTGCGGAGCTGCCTGCGCAGCTTCAGGAGCTGCAGGCTTGACTTCAATATTCGCATTGACTGGAAGATTTTTCAGGGAAGTATCCCCGTTATCAACCATCTTTTCTGCCTGATGATAAGCATCATCCATAGATGTAACAATCCCGTGTTCTTTCAGCTGCTTAGCCAGCGCATTTATTTTCTGCAGTTTATCCAAATCTACCATAGTTCACCTCTAATATGTATTAACTATTGCCTCTTTTTTGAATATCAACAGTCTTTCCCAAAAACACAACCCTGTCGCCAAGCTCAATGGTTTGCCTGACTTCGCACTCGATGACCAGCGAATCCGCCAGCACAGGCGCGTCAATCTTTTCTGCTTCAAGCTTTTTCAGCCCTGTCTTCTCGAACTTGTCGGCAAACCTGCCTGAATGCAATTCGCAGTAAACCTCTGCAGGCAAATTTGTCTTTTCAGGAATGTTTATTGCAAACACTCCTGACTTTGCTATCAGCTCTGAAGTGAGCTGGTTTTTGGAAAGTGAAATTAGGCAGCTGTCGTTTGCGACAGGCGTGTGCCAATTTACAACACACACATTGTCCTTTTCCTGCTCCTTGTGCAGGGACTTAGTTTTGCCGCGCGATGTGACAAAAACTTTCTTGTTTGACAATGAGCTAATAAGCTCAGTCCAGCTCAATGTATCCTTTCTGCCTTCTCTTTGCATATCTGTTCTTTTCCTTCTTCTCGAAAAATCCTATCTCCCTTATTCCGAGATAGAGGAACACCAATGAAAGTATGTAGCCCATCCATTCAATCCTGAAATAAGGTATTGGTATCTTGAATGGCATTGTGAACATTTCGACGAGTATTGCTGCTGTTGACGCGTAAACTGTCGAGTTTAATATCGACTTGAAAGAGACCTCATATCTTGAAATCCTGACTATTATCAGAGCCACGAAAGAAACCAGCAGGATTAATACTGCAAATTTCACAAGGAAATAAAGATAGCCAAGTAT
This sequence comes from uncultured archaeon, assembly GCA_903907555.1. Lineage (GTDB taxonomy): Archaea > Nanobdellota > Nanobdellia > Woesearchaeales > CAIVOO01 > CAIVOO01. The sequence continues at coordinate 2,004 of CAIVOO010000143.1, forward strand.
AAGCAGCGAAGGCAGCATCAAAGCAAGCAGCCTGTAAGCCAGCCCCTTGTAGAAATCCTTGTGAGCGACTATATCAGAATATCCTGAAATATCATAAACAGAAGTTCCTAGCCAGCTGTGCTGTATGACTCTTGATGATGTAACTAAAGTGCCCTTCTGCACATCTGTGGCATTCGAATTCAAATCAATTACGAAATCGCCTTCCTTGCCCAAAGCCAGAGGTGATTTCTGTGAAATATCAGTTGATAATTTCAATGAGTTGAAATTTGCAAGATTCGCATCAATCGTGTGCGAGATATTCAAAGCCTGCGGTATGAAAAGCAGGGACATAATGACAAATGCTAAAAGCATAATGCCAGCCAGATAAAAAAACGAACTCTTGACATTTTCAGCTGCAAGGTCTTCATAATCGATCGGATTAAAACTTGCGACAATCTTCCTAAAGAACTTCATGCTTCACCTCTTTCATACCCATTCCTTAATGATAACTAATTTATAAATGTTTCCCTATGACAGTTTATTTAAAACTTCCTCTACATCTCTGCCTGCGGGGAAAATGCCAGCTTCTTTTCTCAAATCAGCCATTAAGTATCTGACAAGAGTTTTCATGTTGTCTTCTTCGCCATCCCCAAGCATGGCGAACTTCATCTTTTCAATCCTTCTTCTTGTGAGATAACGCTCAAGCCCGTCTTTTGTATGGTCAATTTCTGAAAAGTCAGGGCCGAGGAATTTCATAAATCTCTGGTTCTCGTAATCTTTCAC
>CAIVOO010000144.1 GCA_903907555.1 uncultured archaeon
AGTACTATTTATGTTCAAGTTTAGCAGGTGAGGGAGAAACCGTGAACCAAACAAACACAGAGAAAAATGGAAAAAAAGCAGAGTGCCTGGACGAGAATGATGAACAAACTGCTTTTACAGAATGGAAAGGCTTGCCTCTAGATTCGCTAGGCAATCCATTCTGGCTCAGACAGAATCCAAAAAAGAAACTCGATACTGATGGAGTTATTTGTCTTCCCTGCGATGTCCAAACTTCTCTGGACAACTTTGCAGACAAACCCAAGGAATACAAACCCCATCCCTACAAGAGAAAGTATGTGCAAAATTGGTCTTCCTATAATGATGCACAGACCCATGAGAAGTTTATGTTTCTAAAAATTCTTAGCGAAATAGTCGATTCCATCAATATCAGAAATTATGGCACTAACAGGGGAAGACCGCCTTTGTTATTGAGCGACATGATTAAATGCTGCTGTATAAAAGTTTATGATTGCTCTTCTGCTCGAAGAGCCATATCAGATCTTAAAATTGCCGAAGTCTTACATTATGTCAATAGAGTGCCGCATTTTAACTCATTGATCGGCTACTTCAGAAATCAATACATGACACGATTTCTGCAAGACTTAATCAGACTAACTTCAATACCTCTGGCTCCTTTCGAAACAAAGTTTTCTCCAGATGCAACAGGATTCTCAACATATAACAAGGACAAGTGGCTAAAAGTCAGGCTTGATTGGCATAAACACAGAGATTACAAGAAACTTCACATAATGACAGGAACGCACACTAACATAATCACAAGCGCCAAGGTAACTGAAGGAACAAGCCATGATTCGCCGCACTTCAAAGAATTGCTCAAGGAAACGGCCACCAATTTTAATATCAAGGAAGTGTCTGCAGATCCAGGATACTTGTCAAGAGAGAATGCTCAAGCCATAGAGGACATCGGGGCTGCTCCGTATATTCTGCCAAAAAAGAATACAACAGCACTATCTAAAGGCCATACCCCCGCGTGGAATAGGATGATTAACCTGTTCAAAGAGAACGAAGCCAAGTTCAGATTACACTATCATCAGCGTTCTAATGTAGAAGCTACATTCTCTATGGTAAAGCGTAAATTTGGAGATTTCGTGAGAAATAAGACAGAAAAAGCCCAGGAAAACGAAATACTCTGCAAAATAGTCTGCCATAACATAGCAGTCCTGATAAATGCCGTTTTTGAGCTCAAATTAGACCTCGAGTATTTAAACTGACTTTTTGTGCAAAGCCATTAAATCCACAATCTTTATATACAACTTATGTTTACCTAATCTCTACTGGTTGATTTAAAGTCAACAAGAATCAATATGAAAGAAGAAAAGAAACACGAAGAAAACATTGATCCTAAAGACAAGCAAATAGCAGAATTGACAGACACACTCAAAAGACTGCAGGCAGAATTCGAGAATTACAAGAAAAGAATAGAGAAAGAGTCTGCAGAGTTCAAGGACTATGCAAAGAAAGAGCTCATAATCAAAATCCTGCCATTGATAGACAGCTTTGAGCAGGCACTAAAAAACACCTCAAATAAAGAAAATTTCGTCAAGGGCGTTGAATTGATATTTGCGCAGCTTATGTCCATACTTGCGCAAGAGGGACTTAGGCCAATTCATTCCTTGCACGAAAAATTTGATCCGTTCAAGCACGAAGTGCTGCTGCAAAAGGAATGCGACAAAGAGGAAGGAACAGTTATTGAGGAATTTCAGAAAGGATATTTCCTGAAAGACAAGGTAATCAGGAGCAGCAAGGTAGTAATCTCAAAAAAACATGATAAATGCGAACACAAGTGTTGAGGAAGCTCTCAAGGTTGGAGAGAAAAAATGCAACGGCTGCATTCATTGCTGCAGCTTTGGCTCAGCATATGTGCTCAAAGAAGAGATTCCAGAGCTTGCAAAGAATCTGAAGATTTCAGAAGATAAGCTAATCAATGAATACCTCGAGCCTTTCGAGCTGTTCAACACAAAACATTTCAGATTCAAGCAGTTGAGAAAGGATTTGCCTTATGGAAAATGCATTTTTCTCGAAAAGAAAGGATGCAAAATACATAATATCAGGCCTTTGCACTGCAGAATCGCAACATGCGACGAGAATGGCGAGGAAATAAACAACTGGTTCAGGATAAAATTCTTCCTGAATCTGGAAGACAAGGAGTCTGTAAGGCAGTACAAGGAATATTTGCAGTTTGGAAAAACAATTCCAGGAGTCAAACTATGAATCAGGAAACAAAACAGATGTTTTTGAACGCATCAGACATACTAAGATTCCTAATCTCAGAGGATGAGAATCTTAACAGCCTGATAATCTACAATCCTTCAGCCGGCCAACTGCTGACTTCAGACTTAGAAGTATACAAGGCGCTTGGCTCGATAAAAGAATACGACACCTTCAAGATGATTAAGCTTGTAAAGCTGTTCGAAGTAGTCAACATAGTTTCCCATAAGGAAAAAACAGGGAGAGAGAAAGGCATTCTCAAGCATGAAGAGGTTGAGGAGATAAGAAAAAATGCAATCAACGTAAAAATGAATAAATTTGGAGGAAATTAATATGGAAGAACAAAAAAACATTAATTTATCAATAAACGACGGGGAATCATTTTTCAGCAACGAAATATCTGTGAATTTCTCGCCGACAAACATTTTCCTGGACTTCAAGTGCATAGCTCCAAGAGTCGACCCGAGAAACCAGAACGGGCCGACATTCTCAATGAAGCACAACGTCATAATACTCGATCCCTACACATTGAAGCAGTTCTCTGAAATGCTTGAAGATGTAATCGGAAGGTACGAGAAGGAATTTGGCAAGATAACAAAGCCGAAGCCCATAGAAAAAGTTGAGGCGCAGAAAAAGGATATGCCTGCAAAAACAAAATCAAACATACCAGCCTATTTCGGCTGAGGAGGATAAAAATGAAAATCATAGGAATAGATTTGGGAACAAGCAATTCAGCAGCAGCTGTGTTAGAGGCAGGAAAGCCAATCTTAATACCGAGCGCTGAAGGAAACACAATAGCCGGAAAGACAGTCCCGAGCGTTGTCGCTTTCACAAAAGAGAATCAGCTTCTCGTCGGAGAGCCAGCGAGAAGGCAGGCTGTAAGCAACACTGAAGCGACAATTACAGCTGCAAAGAGAAAGATGGGAACATCCTTCAAATACAACATCCGTGGTAAGGATTACACCCCGCAGCAGATATCAGCTTTCATTCTTCAGAAAATAAAGAGGGATGCGGAAGCATTCCTTGGAGAGAAAGTTGAGAAGGCAGTGATTACTGTTCCTGCTTATTTCGACGACAACCAAAGGCAGGCAACAAAGGATGCCGGAACAATCGCTGGATTAGAAGTTGTCAGAATAATCAACGAGCCGACAGCAGCATCTCTTGCTTACGGGCTTGACAAGTCAGACAAGGAGCATAAGATACTTGTTTTTGACTTGGGCGGCGGAACACTCGATGTTACAATAATGGAATTCGGGCAGAATGTTTTCGAGGTAAAATCAACCTCTGGAGATACCCAGCTTGGCGGAACAGACATGGACAAGATACTTGTCGAATGGATTGTATCTGAATTCAAGCGAATGGAAGGAATAAACTTGTCAAAAGACAAGACAGCTATGCAGCGACTTACAGAAGCTGCAGAAAAAGCAAAAATAGAGCTGTCAACAGTTCTTGAGACAGAGATAAACCTGCCGTTCATAACAGCAGACCAGAATGGTCCAAAGCATTTTGTCATGAAAATTACGAGAGCAAAGCTTGAGGACCTTATTTCACCAATCGTAAAGAGATGCAAGCATCCGATAGAGCAGGCTCTTGCAGATGCAAAATTGAAAACAAGCAATATCGATAAGATAATTATGGTTGGCGGGCCGACAAGAATGCCGATAATACAGAAATTTGTCGAAGATTCTGTTGGAAAAAAGGTTGAAAGAGGAGTTGACCCTATGGAATGCGTTGCATTAGGAGCGGCAATCCAGGGAGGAATACTTGCAGGAGATGTAAAAGACGTTCTCTTGCTTGATGTAACCCCATTATCGCTCGGCATTGAGACTTTAGGCGGGATATTTACAAAACTAATCGACAGGAATACAACAATTCCTGTGAAAAAATCCCAGATATTCAGCACAGCAGCTGACAACCAGCCAGCAGTTTCAATTCACATAATGCAGGGTGAGAGGCCGATGGCTGTTGACAACAAGACTCTGGGAAGATTCGACTTGGTGGGAATACCGCCTGCGCCAAGAGGAATACCTCAGATAGAAGTCACTTTCGACATCGACGCAAACGGAATACTTAATGTATCTGCGAAAGACCTGGGAACAGGAAAACAGCAAAAAATAACAGTCACAAGCTCAACAAAGCTTGACGAGAAAGAAGTTGAAAGAATGAGGAAGGAATCAGAAGCCCATGCAGAAGAGGACAAGAAGCGCAAGGAAGAAATGGAAACAGTGAACAATGCGGATGCGCTGATATATTCTGCAGAAAGGCTGATGACAGATTTCAAGGGCAAGGTTTCAGATGACAAGATAGAAACAATTAAAAAAGAGATTGACTCATTGAAGGAATTGATGAAGGAAGAGAAGAAAGACATTTCTTCAATCAAAGCCAAGCTTGAAGAGCTGAACAAGCTGATTCAGGGAGCGTCAATAGAGCTTTACGGCAAGATGCAGCAACAGCAGACTGCCGGAAGCGCTGGAAATCCTGAAGACAATGTGGTCGATGCGGAGGTTGTAGATGAGGAAAAATCAAAATCAGGAAACAAGCGAAAGAAGTGAAGAGCTTCAGATAGCAAGGGAAAGCATTAAGCTGCAGGAAAGGCTGCTTCACATGAATTTTGAATCCACATTCTTCCTGCCTCTATTCGCACTGCTGTTTTTTGTTTCAGTTTATGTTGCGAATGCTACCTTGAAATTCTTTTTCTGGCTGGTTGCAATAATATTCGTAATAATTGATCTTGCATATTCTATACATGCGTATTATGAAATAAAAGACAAGCAGAAAAGGCTTCAGGCAATGATTGACGAGAAAATAAGAAATGGCTAAGGATTACTACGAAACTCTTGGAGTTGGAAAGAATGCGTCGCAGGACGAGATAAAGCGGGCTTACAAGGAGCTTGCAAAAAAATATCATCCTGACTTGAATAAAAACAAGGGCGCTGAAGACAAGTTCAAGGAGATTAACGAGGCTTACAAAGTTCTGGGGGATGAAAAATCCCGCACGCATTACAATCAGTTCGGAACAGCAGACTTCTCAGGATTCCAAGGCGGAGGAGCAGGAGGGTTCGACTTCAGGGGATTCGGATTCGAGGATTTCGGGGATATTTTCGGAGAGATGTTCGGAGTCGGCGGAAGAAAAAGAACAAGAAGGGGCGCAGACTTAAGGTATGACATTGAAATAACTCTTGAAGATGTAGCTTTCGGTGCAGAAAAAGAGATACGCATCAACAAGCTCGAAAAATGCAGTAAATGCAATGGCTTAGGCGGAACAGAAGCAATAACATGCCCTGAATGCCAGGGCACTGGAATGCAGAGGATTACAAGAAGGACTCCTTTTGGAATGTTTTCTACGACATCAACATGTTCAAAATGCAATGGGCAGGGAAGCGCAGTCAAGCATCAATGCAAGAACTGCGACGGAACAGGAAGGGTTGAGAAAGAAAAAACAATCAAGATAAGAATACCATCCGGAGTTGATGAAGGAACAAGCTTGCGAATCACTGGAGAAGGCGAGGCAGGTGAAAAGGGAGCGCCGGCAGGAGATTTGTATGTTGTAATTCACGTAAAAAAACATAATATCTTCGAAAGGGATGAATTTGACATTCACACAACAATACCAATATCATTTGTGCAGGCTGTTTTTGGCGACGAAATTGAAGTTCCAACATTAGATGGGAAAGCACGTTTGAAAATACCTGCAGGAACGCAATCAAACACAATGTTCAGGATGAAAGAGCACGGCATACGCTCGATGCGCGGGCATATAGGAGATGAGTTTGTCAAAGTAACCATACAAGTTCCTGCAAAACTATCGAAAAAACAGAGAGAGCTGCTCGAAGAGTATGCAAAAGAGAGCAAAGACGAGATAAACCTGCAAAAAGGCTTCTGGAGCAAATTGAAGGAAGCGTTCGAGTAACAAATTTAATTTTTATTTTAACATTCCTAGTGTGGGCGGCTGTCAAAGTCGTGCTTGATGTTTAATTTAAGCCCCCACGTCCCCTTAAATGAAACATCGAAAACACAAAAGCATAATGCAACTTCTCGAAGAACTTAGAGAGCTTCCTGTCATTGTCGAAGGCATAAATGACAAGCGAGCTTTGAAAAAGCTAGGTGTTAGATATATCATTACTTTGCGCAAGCCGATGTATGTTATTGCTGAAGAACTAGCAAAATATAAAAAAGTAGCAGTATTAACTGACTTGGATAAGGAGGGAAAGTCTCTTTATCGCAAGATGAAGGAGAATCTGACAAGAAACGGCATCCAGGTGAATGATGAGTTCAGGTATTTCCTTTTCAAGGAGACAAAGCTCCGACAAATAGAAGGGCTTTACAAGTATTTATCAAACAATTTTGAAGAGGTGTTGTATGAGTAATGCGAAATTTATCTTATATTCAATAGTTGGCGCGGTTTTTATTTCATTATTTCTTATTTCCTGCACTACAAAACCAACTTTCAGCTATCCGACAACAGCAGACTTCTGCGCAAACCAGACTAATTGCAGTTCTACAGGAAGCATTTGCGTTAAATCACACTCAGGAGATTATCTGACATATGACAATTTATGCAACGCTTGCAAGAAAGAGATAATAATTGAGGAGTTCTCAAAAGGCGCATGCCAGAAAAAGAATGAGACTGCTGTTTCAAAACCAAAAACTCCAGAATATGAGGGAGACAAGGACAAATGGCAGAAATTTTTGGAAGCGACTTATACAAATGTTACATTAATAAAAAAGACTGCTTATGAGAATTATACTGATTCTTATGATTTGGACTATAAAGCTTACGAGAACGGGCAACTGAAAAGGATACAGCTCATAATCAGGAATAATTCTCTTGTAAAAATGCAGTTCCCTAAGGTATACGGGCAGGAAGGAGATCCGTGCGGCGCTGCATACACAAAATGTGATACGGGGTTGATATGCTACACGACAGGAACCTGCCTTACAACAGCGGGCGCTGCAGCAGAATGCGCAAAATCAGGCGGTGTATGGGGAAAGTGGGGAATATACAAGAGCGAAGGATGCAACTTTAATGCAATAGCGAAAGATTCAGGAGCTCCATGCTCAAAAAAACAGGACTGCATCTCAGAATGCGTGCAGGATGAAAAGGAATCTTCAGCCAAATGCTTCCAGTACACAGAGTTAACAGGATGCCATTATGTTCTTGATGTTTACGGAAAAAGAGTTGCGAAATGCGCTGAATAATTCACATCGCTTCCAAATTTTTTATCCTCTGCTCCAACGGCGGATGCGTGCTGAACAGTCCATCCAAGAATTTCTTTGAGCCTCTGAGAGGATTACTGATGTACAAGCAGGCTGTTGCCCTGTTTGCTGTGTCAACGTAAGGGTCTTTGTCTTCTTTTATTCTTTTCAAAGCATCTGCTAATCCTTTTGGGTATCTTGTGAGCAATGCTCCGTCAGCATCTGCCAAGAATTCCCTTTTTCTTGATATTGCTAATTTCAGCAATTCACTGATTATGGGAGCTAATATTGCTAAAGCAATTCCAATCAACAGGAATATCGCTGCCCCTCCACCCTTGTTGTCGTCCCTGCTTCCGCGTCCGTACCACATGCTTCTCAGAAAGAAATCACCAAGCAATGTAACAAGCCCAGCTAATACAACAGCAAGCATCATCAATCTGATATCATAATTCTTTATGTGGCTCATCTCGTGGGCTATAACACCCTCTAATTCGATTCTTTTCAGCTTTTCCAAAGCTCCTGTTGTTACAGTTATTGCAGCATTCTCAGGCTTTCTTCCTGTTGCAAATGCGTTTATCGCAGTGTCGTTGATGACATATATCTTTGGTGTTGGAATTCCTGCAGCTATCGCCAGCCCTTCGACAGTGTTTACAAGATAAGCATTATCCTTCTTAGTTGCAAGCCTTGCCCCGCTCATCGAAAGAATCATAGAATCTCCGGAGAAGTAAGCGAGCGGAACATAAAATATTGCAAACATTCCAGCGATAATCATTCCCGCATAAGGATTTGCCCAATAAAGCCCTATGGCATAGCCTAGCGCAAATATAATAATAAAAAATAAGAAAACAAGCAAAAAGCTTTTTCTCTTGTTCGAGGCTATCTGCTCATATAACATTCTTAAAACTGAACTTTGACAGCCTTGCGTTCAACACCTTCTGTCTTGAAAAATTCCTTTTCCTGGAATCCAAGCAGCTTTCCGAAAGTGTTGGTTGGGAAAACCTGCAGTTTTGTGTTGAATGACATTACAGTATCATTGTAGAACTGCCTTGCAAAAGCTATCTTGCCTTCTGTTCCAGAAAGCTCTTCCTGAAGCTGCATGAAATTTTGGTTTGCTTCAAGCTTCGGATAAGCCTCTGCCACGGCAAACAATGACTTCATTGCCTGGCTTAGCATATTGTCTGCTTTCGCTTTTTCGCCAAGGCTTGTCGCTTTGTTCATCAAGCTTCTCGCTTCAGTAACCATCTTGAATGTGCCTTGTTCATGCTTTGCGTATCCCTTCACAGTCTCAACAAGATTTGGTATCAAGTCAAACCTTCTCTTGAGCTGGACATCAATCTGGCTCCAGGCGTTCTCTGCCCTATTCTTCAGCAGAATCAGGCCGTTGAACACGACTATGATGTATAGCACTACAAGAGCTACAACTCCAATTAGAACCCATACTCCTATGTTCATTTAAATCACCCATACAGGTTAGATACTCTGTTATTTAAAAGGTTTGCGAACAATCTTTCACTACTAAAAGAGTAACATTTAAATATTAGTATATAAACGAAGTATATAGTTTATATAAGGTGAGACCGCTAATGGCAATAGAAATAAATTATGGTGATGCAAATCCTTTCGCTGCTTCTGTTGTCAAGGCAAGACAAGCTATTCCTCATGAAGAAAATACTAATCTTGAGCTTGTTGCATTTGATAGAGGTTATACCCCTAAGCCAAATGATGTTGTTGCACGGTACAAGCTAAGCGTTCCTGGCATTCAGGAAGGGCAGCAGACTATGGCTATTAGGGTGTCAGATGTCCAAGATGGGGATCTCGAAAAAAGGCTTACATCTTTTTATGAAGGAGTACACTGCCTTGCAAGATTGTGCGCTATAGCCAGAGATAGAGTTGTTACAATAACATATCCTGCTTAAACATCCAAATTCTGGACTTCTTTTGCATGCTTCATGATGAAGCTCTTTCTCGGGCCGACTTCTTCTCCCATAAGAATTGTAAATATCTTGTCAGCCTGTACAGCATCCTCAAGCGTTATCAGAACAAGCACTCTCTTGTCAGGATCCATTGTTGTCTCCCAAAGCTGGTCAGGATTCATCTCTCCAAGGCCTTTGTATCTCTGAATGTCAACAGAATCACCCATTTCCTTGACTCGCAAGTCTTTTTCTGCATCAGAATAAACATATAACTCTGTCTTGCCTTTCTTAAGTTTGTAAAGCGGCGGCTGAGCTATGTAAATATGCTTTTGCTCGATAAGTTTAGGCAGATACCTGTAGAAAAATGTCAGCAATAAAGTCCTGATGTGGCTTCCGTCCACATCCGCATCTGTCATGAAAACAATTTTGTCATACCTTAATTTTTTCTCATCAAACTCCTGCGCAATTCCAGTGCCTAGGGCCTGAACCATCGTGATGACTTCCTTGTTCGCAAAAATCTTGCTCAATCTGGCTTTCTCAACATTCAATATCTTTCCTCTCAGCGGAAGGACTGCCTGAAATTCCCTGTTCCTGCCCTGCTTTGCAGAGCCGCCTGCAGAATCTCCCTCGACGATGAATATCTCGCATTTTTTCGGGTCGCTTTCTGAGCAGTCTGCAAGCTTTCCTGGAAGCGCAGAGCCCTCAAGCAAACCTTTTCTTCTGGTTAGCTCGCGCGCTTTTCTTGCAGCCTCTCTTGCCTTTGCCGCCTGCACTGTTTTTTCAACAACAGCTCTTGCTTCTTTCGGATTCTCTTCGAGATATGATTTTAATCTCTCGAATACAACAGAATCAACCAATCCTTTCACTTCAGAATTTCCTAGCTTGCCTTTTGTCTGCCCTTCAAACTGCGGATTTTTCAGTTTTACAGAAACAACCACTGTGATTCCTTCAAGCACGTCATCGCCAGAAAGATGCTCATCACTTAACTTGTGCTTGTCTGCATAATCGTTAAATGCCCTTGTCAGGGCTGTTTTGAATCCTGTAAGGTGAGTTCCGCCCTCTCGTGTATTGATATTATTGACGAACGAGAAAACATTTTCATTATAGCCGTCATTGTACTGCATTGCAATCTCAACAACAGCGTCCTCTTTTTCCTTTTCAAAATAAATTACAGGATGAAAAGGAGTCTTGTTCTTGTTCATGTATTCGACAAACTGGACTATCCCGCCGTCGTACTGGAAAACATGCTTTTTCCCATCTCTTTCATCATCAATTATTATCTTTATTCCCTTGTTCAGGAAGGCAAGCTCTCTCAATCTTGCTGATAGGGTGTCAAAACTGTATCCAATATTGTTCTCAAATATCTGCTTGTCTGCAAGGAATGTGACCTTAGTTCCTGTTGCGTCAGCATCGCCCACTACTTTCACATCTTCTGTAGGCTTTCCCCTTAAGAATTTTTGATAATGGACTTTTCCATCCCTTTTTACCCACACTTCCATTTCTTCAGAAAGCGCATTAACAACAGAAGCTCCAACCCCGTGCAGACCTCCAGACACCTTGTATGTGCTCTGGTCGAATTTTCCTCCTGCATGAAGCTGGGTAAAAACAATTTCCATTGCTGATTTTTTGTATTTAGGATGGACTTCTACAGGGATTCCCCTCCCATCATCAATCACAGTTACTCTTCCATCCTTGTGGATTGTTACACCTATGTTCTTTGCAAAGCCTGCAAGGGCTTCATCTATTGAATTATCAACTATCTCATACACTAAATGGTGCAGCCCGTCAATTCCTGTTCCGCCTATATACATGCCAGGGCGCTTTCTAACAGCTTCAAGGCCTTCCAAAATCTGTATTTTTTCTGCTCCGTAAGTTTCCATTTTCCGTCGAGATTTTCTTATAAAATCTATCAAAAAGTAAGGCTCTTTTCTTTATAAATATATCGGTTCTGGAATGCCTTTATACGGGCTATAAAGGCATTTTAAGAGGGTTTTAGCCTGTCTGGAATTCTGCTGCTGGGAAAGTTATATAAATAATATTCAATAAATGACTTGCAAGAGGTGTTATTATGAAGAATATATCATCATATCTGTTTATTGTGTTTATTTCTTTGCTGGTTGTATTGGCAGGATGCACTTTGGGATTGAAGTCTTCTGGTGAGATTACGCCAACAGTAATTACAGAAGATGCTACAAAGGAAATTCCAAAGCCTGCAGAGACGCATGCAGTTGAAACCAATACTGCAGAAACCAAGACGACAGAAGTGAATAATGAAGAACAGAATAATGAGACAAAAAAAGAATCAAAGCCGAAAGTCCCCCCGAAATTAGGAAGCCTTTCAGTCTCATCAACACCTTCTGATGCAACAGTTTATGTCGATAACAAGGACAAGGGGGAAACCCCTGTCACAATTGATGATTTGTTGGTCGGAAGCCACACAATCACAATATCAAAATCAGGATATTATGATTCAACAGTTAAAGTAACAATCGAAGAAAACAAGACAGAATCCTTAAGCGTTGAGCTGACAAAATCAGAATCAACTTATGCCACGCTAGCTATTTCATCCAATGTTGATGACGTAACAGTTTATCTGAATAATATCGAAAAAGGCGAGACAGATGGTAAAAAAATGAACATTACAAGCCTTACTCCTGGAAACTATTCTGTAAAAATTGCCAAAGAAAGCTATTTCGATTATGAAACAACTGTGCTGCTTAGCTCAGGAGCAACTAAAACGCTTAATGTTGATATGAATCCAATTTACAATTTGCTCTCTCAAGGAGAAGCTACAGATATTGAATGCGATGTTGAGAGTGTGTGCGTTAACAACTTGCTCACATTCGCAATATCTCCTGATGATTCGAAAGTGTATGTTGATAATGTGCTTGTTGAAAATTGGGCTAGAGTGATAAACCTATCTACAGGAATGCATTCAGTCAGAGCAACAGCAGACGGATACGAGCCATCAACACATACATTCTCTATAAGAGCTGATGACACCATACACCTGAACTTCTCGCTTATTAGATATGGATTCTTGTCATTAAAAACAAATCCAGGAAGCTGCGACGTGGACATCAGCGGAACAGACTACACAACAGACAGCGACGGGGAGCTCGAGCTTAATCTAACTGCAGGAACCTACAATATAACAGCATCAAAGCAGCATTATTACGACGAGGCATCAACATTTACAATAACTGCAGGGCAGACAACATCAAAAACATTGACGCTGGATCAGAGCACAGGAACATTGTACGTTACATCCTCGCCGACAGGAGCGAATATTACAGTTGATGGCACAAACTATGGGCTTGCGCCGATAACAGTAGATTATTTGAGCCCTGGAACGCATAATCTGTCAGCAACACTTGTAAACTACAACAATTATGCAACAACAGTATCAGTAACTGCCGGAAGAACAACAAGCAAGAGCGCAACGATGGTGCATTCCTAATTTTTTTGTTTAGCATCTTTAAGGCGAAATGCCTTTAATTTTTATGCTTAGCTGACAGAGGGGACGCTCCATCCGAGAGATGTCAGTTCTAGAATCAACTTCGAGCATTTCGAGATGCTAAACAAATCTATTTTTCTATTTCTTTTATTAAATTATCTTTAACGCCAAAGCTCTTTCCACAGTAAACACATCTCTTTTTCTTGTCAGTCAGAAATTTATCTGCTGTATTGTACTTCATCTGGTTCTTGCAGCTAGGGCACCTTAATAGAAACATATTATTTCTTCTTCACAACTTTCTGGTTTTCTGCTATGAATCTTTCGAGCTCCGGCTCGAGCTTTCTCTCCTTCTCTTTTTCTTCCTGCTTCGGTTTCTCGCCTTCTTCTTCAGAGGATTCTTCTGTCGCCTCTTCTTCCTGCTCCTCATCTTCTCCGGCGAGCTCCCTCTCTTTTTTCTCAATGTCCTTTAATTTTTCAAGAAGCTTTTCAGGCTTTTTTTCATCGAAAATCTCTTCCTTTTCCTTCTCCATCTGCTCTTCCGGTGAACCTTCCTCTTCAGAGGGTTCCTCTTTTTCTTCCTCTGATTCATCTTCAGATTTTGTGTAAACATCAAACTGCCCAAGCCTTTCGCCAGGAACTTCTTCTTTATCTTCGACTTTCTTTTCCTTGCCTTCAGGCTCCTTAAAAATCTCGAACTCTCCAAGCTTTTCAGATTCTTCCTCTTTGAAGACTTCTGTCTCCTGTATGTTCTTGAACAGCTGCTTAATCGCTTCCCTGCCAGGCAAATCGAAATACTCCTGGAATTTCTGCGTTACTTTTATCAAAAATGAGCGTCCCTTCTTTTCTTTTGTGATGAATCCAAGCTCTTCAAGCTCTCCTATATGATCATACGCCTTGTTAGTCCTTATCCTTACAACAGTTGACTGCATTACAGGATGCTTCCATGCAATGACTGCCAATGTTTCAAGAACACTTTTTGTCAGCTCTGTTTCAGGAATAAGCTCCCTAACTGTTGACAGGAATCTTTCCTTGACTGTGAGCTTCCATCCATCAGCCTCTTCTGTCAGAAGCAATGACGTTTCCCTGTTTTCAAAATCTTTTTTTAGCTCAAGCAGACTTTCCTTGACTGTTTTTATGTTTGTATTGCACAGCCTTGCAAGCTCTTCGTAAGTGACTTTCTTGCCTGCAGCAAACAGTATTGCCTCGACTTGATTCTTTAACTCAGATGTCATTGCTGAACTTCACCTTTTTTTCATTTAATGAATATTTTACCCCTTTCTTCTTAAGGTATCCCTGCTCAACCATCTTTTCAAGGAACTGCTCTGTTTTTTCAGGCGCAATTCCTATGTTTTTTGAGATTATTTCCAAAGTTTTCTCGCTATCTTTCAGGCTAAGCAGGATATTATTCCTGAGAACAAGGCTTGAATTCTCCCTAAGCGTCTCATTCTCTGCCCCGACAGTCTTTACATACATGTCGAGATTGTGAAGCTTCATCTGCAGGTCATTAAGCCAGGCAGAAAGCTGATTAGGCTTTATCTGTATCATCTCGGGCTCTATGATTTCAATAGATGCAGGCATATAGTCGAAGCAGAAATTAAGCATTATGTGAATGTTTGTTGTTTTCATTTCTATCTCTGCAAAAGTCGCGAAGAACTTGTCGCGCTGCTCTGCAGGGGCTATATCAACATTAAGAATCTCCAGATTTTTATCTTGCTTTATTTTTTCAACATAGCCTTTCAAAGTTTCTTCAACATGCTCTTTCGGAAAGCCAGCCACTTCAACAATGACCTTGGCTCTGATTATTTCAGGGCCTTCAAAGCTTTTTTTCTTTACTTCAATCTCCTTTTCAGGCTTTTTGGCAGCCTTTTTAGAAGGCTTTTCCTTCTTTTTTGAGAATAATTTGTTAAGTATGCTCATCAGCTAATAAAACAAGACTATTCATTTAAAAACATTTCGTTAGTGCCCTTAATTTTACCTCGATGAGGGGTGGAGAGGATAGATAAAACAGCTAACACAACTTCAGAGGCTCCACATATTGTTCAGGAAATAGCAATTTATATAAATACATGAAGCACTATTCTTGTATGCCAAAAAAGACCATACCATGTGAAAAATGCGGTTCTGAAATGGAGCGTTCTACAACAATTAACAGCGGCGGTTCAAAATTTGATGTATTCAACTGCACAAGCTGCTCCCATCAGACATTAAGAGCT
This sequence comes from uncultured archaeon, assembly GCA_903907555.1. Classification (GTDB taxonomy): domain Archaea; phylum Nanobdellota; class Nanobdellia; order Woesearchaeales; family CAIVOO01; genus CAIVOO01. The sequence goes on from CAIVOO010000144.1 coordinate 15,009, forward strand.
TTGGGGCAGTAATCATCTCTTAAGTATCAGGATTGCGCATATTACTGTTAGCAGTCCGATAAATCCATAGCTTATGTAGCTTTTCTTCCACCAGGAATCACTTTGAATGACTTCGGTGGAATTATTGTTCGATGCCGGAACCTTGTATTCTGTGTAATTGCTCTTTGTTGCATTCTTTGCAGCTGTTTTTGTGGAATCTGAGGATTTTGTGCTTGCTGCATTAACTGTTTCCTCTGTATCTGATTTTTCATCTGCTGAACTTTCGCCACTTCCCTTGAATACAAACATCTTTTCTGCATAGTTGTCTGACAAATCCTTTTCATTGCAGCCAACTTTTAATGTTGATTTTATCAAGTATGCTTTCTCAGCCCCTTTCGGGGTGTATGATTTTTCGTTGGTGTTTGTTGTGTTAATCTTTTCTTTCACAATATTGCCTTCCAAGTCCTCAATCCAGTATTCAATTGTGAAATTCGACGCTTTAGGCATTATGTTGTGATAAAACTTGATGCTTCCGTCAGAAATAACATCTGCAGATGATGAAATTTTCAATGCATAGCTGCAGCTGTCATTGTACAGAAAATGCAGGTTCAGGGTCTCTGCCGAAGCAAAAGGAATCAACAATAGCAATATTATTGGAATTCTCATAAGAAATCAATTGATTTTTCAGAATATAAATCTGTGCTGTCTACTTTAAGACAACATTTGTCTATATTTTGAATAGCTTTAAAGCATCAAACAAAATCAGCAGCAGCAATATGATATACTCTGAAAAGCTTCCTGTTCTGAAAAAGCCTCTTATCCTGAAATTGCTGAAAGGATGGAAGAGCATAACCCCCTCTAAAGTAAGCGCATCAATAAGAAGATGCGAAAGGTAGCCGATTAAAATCGGCAGCGCATACAAGTAGTTGTGCGTTATCAAATAAACTATGAGAGCCACTAAAGGAAGCGCGAATATGCTGTGGAAGAATCCGCGGTGCTCGAACAAGAAACCTAAAATCTTGAAATGCCTCCCAATCTTGGATTCAGGATGGTCTATGTCTGACAGTGCAGCGCCCAGCATAACTAATATGATGTAAGCTATCTGATTTGCAGGATGAAGAAAGGGCATCAAAAGCAAGCCGACTAGAAATCCGAATGCTAGGTGAGTTTTAAACATCATATGTGCTTTCTTTTCTATCCTTTTCTATAAATAGTTTGCGCTTCAACAATCTTTATATACAGACAGGCTGTTTTATCCAGACATGACGCAATTGGCAGACATATTGAAGCAGATAAGGGAAAGGTCAAGCATTACTGATGAAGAGCTGGATGCAAGGATTGACAAGAAGCTTAACGAGCTGTCAGGATTAATTTCTAGGGAAGGCGCAGCCCACATAGTTGCCAATGAGCTTGGCATTAAGATAGCTGCTCCAATAAAGGTTTTCAAGATAATTGATGTGAAAAAGGGCGCACGCTGCTCTGAAATCTCAGGCAGGGTTACAAGAGTTTTTGAAATGCATGAATTCAGGAAAGGCGACACAACAGGAAGAGTAGCATCATTTATTTTAGGAGATGAAACAGGCACGATAAGGGTTACCCTTTGGAATGAGCAGGCTTCACAGGTAAAAATTCTGAAAGAAGGCACAATCGTCAAGATAAAAGGCGGATATCTTCGCAACAACAATGGGCAGAATGAGATACACTTGAATGACAAAGCATCGTTGGTGATAAACCCGCCAGATGTTTCTATAGCTGAAGTCGTAAAGAAGCGAAGCATGATAAAAGATCTGCAGGAAGGAGAGCTTAATGTCGAGATTGTCGGGACAATAGTCCAGATGTTTGAGCCAAGATTCTTCGAAGTCTGCCCTCAATGCAACAAGAAGGCAGTATTCTCTGAAAACAAGCATCAGTGCACAGTCCACGGAGTTGTCGAGCCGAAGCTTTCATACGTTTTCAATGCATCAATCGATGACAGCACAGAGATAATACGTGCGACTTTTTACAAGAATCAGGCGAACAGGCTTTTCGGCAGGAGCGATGACGAGATGCTTCAGCTTAAGGTAGATCCAGCTAAGCTTGAAGACTACAAAAATTCTTTGTTGGGCAAATCAGTCAAGCTGGTTGGCAGGGTGCAGAAGAACGCTATGTTTGACAGGGTTGAATTCATCTCGCAGCAGGTTTTTGAAGTGAATCCTGTGGAAGAGATTAAGCAAGTGGAAGAAATGATTCAGGAAGTCAGCTGATTAAATTCTTCAACATATCTTTCAGCAATTTGTCTGTCTTTTATTATTACAACGTTCTCGTCATTGTACATCTCTGCATTTTTTGAAGGATTGAATGAGCCTGTTATCACAGTCTGATTGTCAATTATGAATACTTTGTGATGCATTAGGTAAGGATTTGCGTCTTTCATGACTTTAATGCTTGCATTCTCCAGTTTCTCATATTCAGAGTATTCGCTTCCTGCCTGAGTCTTATCAAACAATCCTTTGATTTCGACACCTTCATTTTTCTTCTTTACAAGCATGTCTCCTATCGGATCGCTCGTGAATGAGAATGTCATGAAGTAAATTGAGCTTGTTGCATTGCCCAAATACTCTAATATGTGATTTGTACACCAGTCTTCTGGGCAGAAATAAGTTTCTATGTTTCCAACTTTGGGATTTTTTGTTTTCTCTCCGGCACCAAATATGCCATTCCAAAGCTCATCAAACTCTGCTTCGTAGTTTTTTGCAATTGCTGCGGATTTTATTATCAAAACATTGTTGTTGTTCTTGTCATTATCTGTGATTGTCGGGTTGAATGAGCCTGTCAGGACTGTCTTGTCGTCAAAAATGCAGAACTTGTTGTGCATATATGGTGTCTTGTTCTCTGCCTTTGCAAAAGGCAGCTTCACATAATTCTGGCCATCAATCACCACCTCAACTTCTGCTTTAGAGTTTTTTAATGAATCAATGACTTCATTGATGTTCAAGTCGAAAAATGCGCAGTGCACTGTTTTATTTGCTGAATTTATCTGCTCTATCATTTTTCCTGCGCAGTTATCCTGAGGGCAGAAATAGATGGAAACTTCAGAATTTTCATCTATAGGACTTTCAACTGTCTGCGCAGTTATTGTTTTCTCATTGTTTTGGATGTAGAAGGCATACATGGCTAATGCTGCGAATAGCACCAGAATAAACACACTCTTTCTCATAAACATGTTATTTATTCTCAAGAATATATATTTTATTATGTATTTTTTGCTACTCTCGAATGCTAATATATACGAAAGATTTATAAACAGTAAATACTACTCAATAGTAGAAAATAAGGTTTGCATGATTTGTTGGGGATATTCATACTCACCTCTTTACCCAGCAGATGCTCCCGAAAGGGAGCGTCTGTATGGTTTATTTTTTTCTAATAATTTTTTTCTTTAGAGAAATCTTTCTTATTGTATAATACAATTCTGCAATAAGCAGTCCAAGAATCAGCCCAAGCCCGAGATAAATAAGTTCGCGATTGCTGATTATGACTCTTTTATTCACATCGCTTACAGACTCCTTTGTCTTGAAATACATGTCAAGACTGCTCAATTCCAGAGCATATTCTGAGTAAATGAGCGCAGACACCTCATCTTCCTTCTGAAGATTGCTGGCTAATTCGTAATAGCTGTAGCCCATGATAGGAAACATTCCCTTTGCATTCTGCCTTGCTATGCTTTCCTGTGCAGCTGCAAGCTTCTGCTTGACAAGAAATCCGAGATTCTCCTTTTCAACGCTTAGGCTGCTCAATATCACATCAGCATCTGCTTTTGCAGTGCTTGCCTTTTCTATGCAAAGCTCAAATTTTTCTTTGTTGAACAGTTCCTGCGCAATCTCGACATCATCACTTATCTGCGCAGCATTTTTCGGGAAATACATTGCTACATACTGCTGCCTTTCCTGAGCTTCTGAAACCTTTTCAAGGCATACTTCCTTTAATGCTTCTTTGTCAAGAACTAATTTTTTTGTTCCTGTCCCAAAAAACCTGCTCCAGCTCTTTGCGCTGTTAAGCCTTTCAACTGCAGTCGCGAGAATCAATGAAGCTTCTTTGGTCTTGTTCTCTCCGAGAAATTCATTGGCAACCTCAACATTTCCTCTTGCTTCGTCAATCCTGTCATTTACTATTATGTAAGTCTGCAAGTCTGTAATCGTTTCCTGTTTCTTTGAATTAAAATTTTTCTCAAAATCATCTAAAGATTTTTCAAATTTCTCTCTCAAATCCTGAATTTCTTCCTTTGTGTAATTCAGCTGCAAGTTGAAAGCCTGCCTGTATTTTACATTGGCGCCATAGCAGTAGCTTGCTGAGGCGTAATACTTGCCGCTTTTCGCAGGCTCGACTGCTTTGTCCCTCAATTCAAAAGCGTTATATTCGAGAATCCTGCTTTCGTTCGTGAAAGGCTTTGATTGTCTTAGTGTATAATCCAGAAGATTTACAAGCAAAGTGTCGCTGTAATTGCACAGCTCCTTTGCAAGATCTTTCATTACATTTACATAGCTCTCTTCCAGAGTGAAGTTGTATGTCTTGTTCCTTAGCTGCTTCCCAAAAAATTGTGCTGTTGCCTCATCAAGATTTGCAGCTTCGATAATACTCATTGAAAGATTATTTCCATATTCGACCAAGTCAAGCGTCTTGTTGTCTTCTGTTTTCTGGATTTTTGTTGTCGCAGGTATGATTACTCTTGTCATGTTTGACTTGCCGGCGATTGTTATTTTCTCTTTCAATCCGCCGACAGGGCCTATCAGGAATCCTGAATTAATAGTTCCTGTCATCGCAACATTCTGCGGGATTGGCAGTCCTTGCAGTTCCGCGATTGTCAGTATTGCAAGGGCTCCTCCAGCGCTCGGTCCGCCAACAATCGATGAAGAAGCTCTTATGACGTAAAAGAAATCCTTCTTGCTGCAGTCAATGTCAAGATAGCTGCAGGCAATCTCCTTTGCAAATCTTGTTGATATCTGAGTATCTAATTTTGTCAAAGGAAAAGAATCGATGAAAACCCTGCCTTCGCCAGGCTTGATATCAAGCGATGCGTAAGCCATGCTTCCAGTCAATGTTCCGTTGTCTGTTTCTGTAACAGCCAGCAGAGGAATTTTTGATGTAGCAAAAGCTGCAGGCATCAATAAAATAAGCAAAACTAACAGGTTTATTATTTTCATAATGCGAGGGACCGGATTCGAACCGGCGAACCCACTAAGGGAACAGCTTACGCATCAATACCGACCTTGAGGCTGTCGCGTTTAACCACTTCGCTACCCTCGCGTTGATTAGTGTGATAAAGTGAGTGGTTTTAAAGCTTTTCTGATTTTTGTATAGAAATAATTATTATTCCAAGTGTGGAGCTTCTGAAGTTATGTTCATAGTTTACTCTTTGGTCTCCACCCCTCATATATGTTCTTTCGAGAACACGCGCTTTTGATTCTTGCTGTGATGGTGGGTGGTAGGGCATAAGTAAGATGTAAAGCGCTACTTCAGATTCCCTCCCTGAATAATTAGCTTAAAAAAATATTATCTCTTATCATTCACGCAATAATCATAGAAATCGCACTGCCCTGTGGACCATTTGCACAATGGGCATCTGTTTCTCGGGTAATTCTCAATGTCATTAGTTATTGTGTTTGTGTGCATATTCTTTATCTCTTCCAAAGCATGATTTAACAAATGCTCATCAACATCAACAATCACTTCCTTGTCCTTCAGGAACCATATCCCAACCTTGTGCGGCCTTTTCTTGTGATGTTTCTCGTATAATAATGCATAAATTGCAAGCTGCAGTTTGTATTCTGGAGTAAGCTCATCTTTGGCTTTGCTTGTTTTGTAATCCATTAGCGTAATCAGTCCGTCTTCTATCTGCACAAAATCTATGAATCCCCTGACAGATTCTTCTTCATCGATGTATTCTTTCTCCATTTCTGCAGGTTTGATTTTGTTGAATGCCTGATTCAATGGCATATTCAAAATTTCCTTGTCTAATTTTGTGAAGAATGATGAAATCCAGTTTGAAAGCATGAACGCTGTCTCATTCTTGTAGCTTGTAATCTCATCTTCTGTGAATCCGATGTCTGTCATCTTCGGCTTTTCTTTTGTCCACATGGCATTGAAAAGGTTTTTCAGGTAGAAAACCATCTCTTCCTTGTACTTTTTCTCGTCGATATGCCTTATGTCAAGCCCGAAGAATTTTTCAAGAACAGTGTGGGTTAATTTTCCCCTGATTGTGTGAATGTTCTCCTTCGTAGGAAGATTTTGTATGTAGGAATAGTAGTATTTTCTAGGGCATTGCTTGTAAGTATTGATTGAACTAGGACTCTGTATTCTTTTTGCCATGGGGGATAATTAATGCGGACTTAGGTGATATATATAATTAACTATTCACCTTGCGGAGAATTTGGAGATTATTTCGTAAATCGGCCCATCTGGCATTAATGTGCTTTTTACCAGCAGGAAATCTTTGACCTGAAACTTCTCATCATCAATTTTTAGTCTCTGTATTTTATCGATATAATCTTTATTATTCGCCACAAATTTTATTCTGGCAAGCGTTACATGAGACTCAAACTTCTTTTCCTTCGGGAACATCGGCAGCAGCGCTTCATCAATCTTTTTCTGCAGCTCGAAAATTTCTGGAGTTGGGACTTCTACGAAAACAACCCTCAGAGAACTCGGAACAAAGAATCCTACGCTTTTTGTCTTTGCAGTAAACTCTTCGAATTTAACTTTTTCCAGTAATTTTTTTATCTCTTCGACTTTGTCATCATCGACTTCTCCAAGAAATTTTAATGTTATATGAAATTCTTTTGGAAAAGTGAACTTGCCGTGCTTCGGAAGCTTGTCCTGACAGGAAATAAAGAAATTTTCTAGTTCGTTTGCATCAACTGCGATAAATAGTCTCATAACTATCCCATATAATGTGGCTTTTCTTCTTTCACTTCCTTGCCGCGTGCGCTTCTGAAGTAGTCGTGCAGGCTCTTGTATGCCTGTTCGATATCCTTAGTTACAGATGGTGTAACTTTCTCAAGTGCTTCTTCAAAGTCTTTTGTTGTGACTTCTTTCGCCTTGATATCTTTTCTTAATGCGATTATTGCTGCTTCTCTACATAGTGCTTCAATGTCTGCTCCTGTGAACCCTTGTGTTTTCTTGGCAAGTGCATCTAGCTTTACTGCCTTCAGAGGCATTCCTTTTGTATGCACCTTGAATATGTCAAGCCTTGTTTTCTCGTCAGGAACCTCAACATAGATTATCCTGTCGAATCTTCCAGGCCTTAGCAATCCTGTATCAACTATGTCAGGCCTGTTTGTTGCTGCTATGACAACAACATCATGCAGTTCTTCAAGCCCGTCCATTTCTGTCAAGAGCTGGTTTACAACCCTTTCTGTAACCTGATTGTCAGAACCAATTCCTCTTTTCGGGGCTATTGAATCAATTTCATCAAAGAATATTATTGTCGGGCTTGTCTGCCTGGCTTTCTGGAACACTTTCCTTATGGCCTTTTCAGATTCTCCAACCCACTTGCTCAGCATTTCAGGACCTTTTACTGAAATGAAATTAGCCTCTGATTCTTTAGCAACTGCTTTTGCTAGCAGTGTTTTTCCTGTTCCTGGCGGACCGTAAAGCAATATTCCTTTCGGAGGCTTGACTCCCAATCGCTTGAATGCCTCAGGTGTTTTCAACGGCCATTCAACAGCCTCTTTCAGCTCCTGCTTAACCATGTCCAATCCACCTATGTCTGTCCATTTGATGTTAGGAATTTCAATCAAGACCTCTCTCAAGGCGCTAGGCCTGACCATTTTCAAAGCATCCTTGAAATCATTCTGGCTGATTACCAATTTTTCTAGGATATCATTCTGTATCGGCTGCTCCTCATTCAATTTCAAGTCAGGCAGCACCTTCCTAAGAACAATCATTGCAGCTTCTTTTGCCAAAGCTGACAAGTCTGCTCCTACAAATCCGTGAGTGATGTCTGCAATCTCTTGAAGGTTTACTGTCTTGTCAAAAGGCATAGTTCTTGTATGAATCTTAAGTATGTTCAGCCTGCCTGCTTTTCCAGGAACTCCAATCTCAACTTCCCTGTCGAACCTTCCAGGCCTTCTCAATGCAGGATCCAATGAATTCGGAATGTTTGATGCTGCAATTACAATTAATTTTCCTCTTGCCTGCAGCCCATCCATCAATGCAAGCAGCTGCGCAACAACTCTTTTCTCGACTTCGCCGTGCGCTTCCTCTCTTTTTGATGCAATCGCATCTATCTCATCTATGAAAATGATTGATGGAGCATTCTTTTCAGCCTCTTCGAATTTCTTTCTAAGATTGCTTTCAGACTCCCCATAATATTTTGACATTATTTCAGGACCATTAATCAGTATAAAGTTAGAATTTGTTTCATTAGCGACTGCTTTTGCAAGCAATGTCTTTCCTGTTCCTGGCGGGCCGTGCAGCAGAACTCCTTTCGGAGGCTCTATTCCAAGCCTTTCAAATATTTCTGGATGCTTTAATGGAAGCTCAACCATCTCTCTTATTTTTTTAATCTCCTCTTCTAACCCGCCGATGTCTTCATAAGTTATATCTGGAAGCTTCTCCTCGTCCTTAAGCTCAACTGCCTCAGGATTAAGAACGACTTCTGTAGAATCAATAATTATCACAGGCTGCTTAGGGTTTGTTTCAGCAACAACAAATTTTATGTCAGAAAATCCCAAGCCCATGAAATTTTCGTCAATCATGTTGAAAATGTCATCAAAGAACGGGCTTTCGGACATGGTTGTCCTTCTTCTTCTTGTTCCGCCCAAAGAAACAATATCTCCCTTTACAATTGCCCTTCCAAGAAGCCCTTGCTTGAAAAGTTCTGGAGGCGCTTTAATCATTATGCCCTTTCTTGCAGGGGCTATAATCACTTTTTTTGCTTCCTTGACATCAGCTCTCCTGACTTTTACAACTTCTCCTATCCCTGTCTTAGCATTCCTTCTAATTATGCCATCCATTCGGATGATATTAAGGCTGATATCCCCAGGATAAGCCCTGTCAACGATTGCAACAGTTTTCTTTTCCCCTTCAATCTCCACAATATCGCCAGGCCTTAATCCAACGTCGCGCAAAATAGCTGCATCTATCCTGACAATTCCCTTGTTGACATCGTCCTGAATTGCCTCTGCAACTTTCAGCGCAACTTCGCTCTCTGCCATTTTATTTTTTTGCGTTTATATTAAATCTTGGTAATGGAATTGGCGAGGGCAGTCCTACTTCCCTGCTCAAAAGCAATGCCTCAATATTGCACTTTGTTAGAATATTATTGAGAAGCATTGTCATTACATCTCCTGAAACCTTTTTTTCCTTCTTCCATTTGTCAAGGATTTCCTTGATTTTCTTTTCCTCTTCGATGAAAAGAATTTCTCCAGACAGCTTTATGTGCCCGAACTTTGGCTCGTACATTATGCTGTGATTGAACATGAACTTCAATCCCTGCTGCTTGTTCTTTCCCAGAAAAAGATCTGAAGCCTGGACATCAGCAATGTCTACCTTGCTCTTAATATCCACTTTGCCCTTAAAGCTCGAATCCTTTTTTACTTCTATATCATTAAATCCAAATCCTACAACCACCATTTAAATCACCCAGTTTTACCTAAGAATGGTAGTATTTAAAGCTTATGCTTCTTTATGACGGAAATGTCTCAAGATTAAACGCCGAGTTCCCTAAGAAACCTTATTATCTGCTCGTCAACATTCCTGTTTGAGATGTCACTCTCAAAATCTGTTGTCATGAATTCAACAATCTGCTCATAAATTCCTGAAAGCTCCGGCTCTACTATGTACTGCCTGTGCAGAATCCTGTCGCAGTAGTCCTGAATCCTGTTTCCAAGCTCTGCCCTTTTAGGAGCTGACGTTGTCAGGACAAACTGCCTCATAAGAGGAACTAGAAATTCTCTCATTTCATTGGGGGTTATCTTCTGCATACAGGATTGTAGTCTGCTGTTATATATAAAATTTTCCTGAAAATGGCAAGATATAAAAACAAATCTTATTCACATCAGAAACCATGGAAGATTTTGAAACACATAGAATATCTGTGATGCTTGCGGATTTAATTCCGACTACTCCTTACTTGAGGACTGAACAGGTTGAAAGTTTGGTAAAATCATTCAAGCTGGAAATGTTTTCAGCTCTTGAAGTTATAGCAGTTACAACCTTGCCTCCTGATGTGGAAGCCCGTTTGAAAATTAAGCAAAGCAGCTACGTTATTGTTAACGGCCATAATGTCTGCTATGTTGCCAATGTGCTTTTCGGGATTAAAAAAGCAGATGTTTTCTTTGTTCCTCCGCATGAAGCAGTCACCCCTTACATGATTTCTGATCTCAGCACATTAAGAAATAAAAATATTAATTCGTTGGAAGATTATGCCTTGAAAAACAGGATAATCCCTGAACAGCTTTACTGCTGGATGCTTGAGAATGAGGAGTATGTGGATTCTACTGCTTCGCTAAATTAATTTTTCACTCAAAGATACAGAACAAACTATTTAATATACATAATAAACATTTTTCTTATGTCGATAATCGAAATAATCCTTGTCGTGTTCGGTTTAATAGCATCGGGTTATATTTCTATCAAATTAAACTGGCTGAAGTCAGAGCACACGACAGGGCTGAATCATTTCGCTTATTATTTTGCATTGCCTGCAGTAATTTTTGTCAATCTTTCTGCAATAAGTTTTGCGGCAATAGCTGATTACAAGCTGATTTTATTGAATTTATCGGTTCTTTTCGGAACATTCATACTCTTTTATCTGATTTTGAGCATATCGCGAGCAGCCCCCCAAACAAGAAATGCAGTTCTGATATGCACAATACTCGGAAACACAGGATATCTCGGATTGCCTGTAGCCAGGCTCGCATTTGGCGAAGGCGTGATGAGTACAGCAAGCCTCATCACGGCAATCCACACATTTACAGGCATTCTGTTAAGCCTGATAATACTGGAGAAAGGGAAGAAGCATTTCCTGACAGGAATTTTTGCAAACCCGATAATCTGGTCAGGAATATTAGGTGTTGCATTCTCTTTCTTTGCAATAAAAATTCCAGAAACAATATCTTTTATGCTGAGTGCAATAGCCGCAACATCTGTAGCAGTGCCGACATTCGCTGTAGGAATGTTTCTTGCAGGATTCAAGATTAGAAAGCAGGTTATAACATTAGGAATTATTAGTACAACACTTAAGATACTAGCATTGCCTTTGATTGCATTCTTTCTTGCAAAACTATTCGGCGTGACAGGAATAAAGGCATCTATTACCGTACTAATGGCAGCAATGCCTACAGCGATAGCAACATTTGTCCTGACAGAAAAAAACAAATTCGAGCAGGACATCTCAGCAGCAACGATAATAATATCAACACTGATTTCTATTTTGACGTTGACTGGTATATTGTATTTGGTTGGAGTTTAGAAACATTATTTCATAAAGAAAACGCTTCTTGTTCCCCACCAAACTCCTCGTATTTTTTTCTCTTTATTGAATCTTGTAAGATCAAATGAGGAATCTTCGTCATATCTGAGCCCAAGCTTGAGAGGTTTTGTTGTAGTCTTTTTCATTAAGACACATCTATTGGCCTTGCCTTTTTTAATTTTGAACCTGACATCAAATCCTTTTTTCCTGAACTTATTAAGATGCTCGCTCACTTTTATCAATTTGCCTTTCTTATAGATGACAAACCTGGGTGTTTCCTTGCTTACCTGTAGAAAATCAGGATAAAATTTTTCATAAGTATCAATATGCAAAAAAGCCTTTCCTTGAGGCTTTAGGACTCTCCAGAATTCTTCAAGAAGTTTTGACTTATCGCCCACGTAAGGTATAGCAACTTGGCTTATTATTGCATCAAAATAATTATCATCAAAATGCAGCCCTTTGCCGGCATCGTAGAAGAACGGCTTTGGCAGCAGATTTTTAGGAACATCTATTCCAAACTTTTTTGCGTTTTCAAGGAAATCGCTGCGTTTCTTCATGTTTCCTTTCTTGATATCATTTATTCCGTAAAATTTCACTCTTTTATCTGGAAATAAAGCTCTTAATTCCAATAAGCATACCCCTTCTCCAAAACCAAGCTCAAGAATTCTGACAGTATTTTCTGTGCTTAATCTTTGCCTGATAAACTTTTGGATAAGATTATTTCCAAATCTGGCTTCCATCTTTTCAAGCCCGCGAATCCTATACCAAAGTGGATGTTTGTTCATGAGTCTTAAAGAACATAATAACTATTTAAATCTTTATTTAACATAAATTCTCTTGGAGCGTCCTTTAAGCGCTTCTTTCATCTTCTCAACATCATGTTTTGAAGGTATTACAACCAGCCCGTCAATCTGATGTTTGTTTCCTTTGTAATCAAAGTTGCCTAAATGGTAGAGATCAAACCAGGATTTCTTGACTTTTGTGTCCTTCCACTCTTTTGGAAGCTCAAAAGGTTCTTTTACTACAATAACAAGATCGATGTCAGAACCAGTCTGTCCTTTGTACAGCTCTTCGTAAGTTCCAAATTTTCCTTCTGCAAGAGAAGCCCAAACATAAGCTTCCTTAATAGAATCGCATTTGGACAATATCGATTCGAGATGCTTGGCTGCTTCTCTCCAAACATCCTCCTGACTTTCGTAAAGCTTCTTGTTTGGTTTCATTGTAAAATAAATACGCCGTCACCCAGCCGAAGAAATCGGGATTAACCCTATGCCATTTCTAAAATATCTTGAATGTGTTATATCGTCGGAGTTTATATATTTTTCTGTAATTAATTTCATGTTTTTTTCTGAGATTTTTTCTCTGCTTGATTTTGCGATAAATCAAATAGTTCATCTAAGATTTCTTTAGGTATCTTTTCTCCTAGAGCTTTCTTTATGTCTTCCAAGAAGCATCCTAGTTCGAATATTGCCCTTTCTTCTCCTAGTTTTACTTGATTTTTTGCTTCTTCTACAATGATGTTCCAGATTATTTTTGTGTTTTGTATGATTCTTATTGCGTCATCTTTGTCTTTTAGCCTGTCTGTGGCGCATTTCATGAGTATTATGTCGTGAGGATTCGCAATTTTCAGAATAAGATTTTCTCCGAATTGGTGTGTTTGGTTTGCTCTATTCTGCATGTTTTCCGAGAACATGAAATCTATGACTTTGTTTACGAATAAATCAAATCTTGTGTCGTCAAGTTTAAGCATTACTGGCTGGTTTTTCTTAGTTCCATAAACTTTTATGGAATTCATCTCACGAAATCCGAGATTTTCTGCAGCCTTCCTAAAAATATTCTTATCTTTGTCATTAGCAAAAACCAAATCTATGTCCAGAGTTGCTTCTTTGTATCCTAGAAACATCATAGCAGTTCCGCCAATAGCGTAAGCAGTTATGGGTTCGCTTAATTCTTTAGATACGTTTAGCAATAATTTCTGTTGTTGTTCTATGGAAATCATTTGTAATCCTCCAAATCCTTTTCGTTGAATGGTAGATAAATCTTCCAAACTTTTTCTATGTCTCTGAAATCTCTAGATTTCATATTAGCTACCGTATATTCATATTTATATTCTTTTTTAGGCAAAGAGTGGTTTCTGAATCCAGGACTCATTCTTCTGACTCTCATGAATTTCTTAGATAAATCATACAAAGCGCCAATCTGCCTTTCAATGCAGTTTTTTTTAGCTAGTCTGTAAAGTTCTGGCCAGTTGTCAATTTTTTTGAATAAGGCCAAAGCAGCCGAAATAATCCTCAAGCTTTTGGTTTTCACAGCAAATATTAAAGTCTCTTCCAAACTGGGCTCTCTGCCGTAGATTTTGTAAATCTCGGGTATAGATACTTTTATTGGAGAATGCTTATTTATGATATCATAATAACTAACGCCTTTCAAACGATTCTCAAAAGAAATGCTGTAAATACGAGTGTTGTCGCTTCTTTTCATAGTCTTAACATAACCCGCCTTGCGCAAGCGATGAATAAAGTAGATAGCCTTCTTTCTATCAACCCCCAAAATAGACATAACAGAGTCTAACGTCTGAATACCTTCCAACTTCTTTAATATCGCTTTTAGCTTCATAAAAGTTAAATCTAGCTTAACTAATATATAAAGGTTTCTATAAAATCGGATAAAAGTTCAATGTAGCCTCGATGATATATAAATAAAATTCCTGTTGGTTGAATAACCTGAAAGAGGAGCCAAAATGGATATTCACTACCTAGTAGCTACAAAATCGGAAGGTTTAAATATGAGCAATCTATTCTCTAGCTAATATACATTATTGGAGGCTTACAATATGACTATC
>CAIVOO010000145.1 GCA_903907555.1 uncultured archaeon
AAATGGAAAGCTATGAATTTTGAAGTCTTCAGGGTTAATGGGCATGACTTTGAACAGATCGATTCTGCTTTCAAAAAAATAAGCAAGGATAAGCCAACAGCTATCATTTTTGACACGATAAAAGGGAAAGGCATACCATTCTTGGAAAATACACTGAAATCACACTACCATGTTTTAAATGAAGAAGAGCATAAAATGTGCAAGGAGTGCCTGAAATGAGAAAATATTTTGTCGATAGGCTTTTCGAATATGCCAAAAAGGACAAGAACATAATGGTTTTGACAGCAGACTTAGGTTATGGTTTGTTTGATGACTTCAGGTTTAAGCTTCCTGAGCAATTCCTTAATGTTGGAGTTGCCGAATCAAATCTCATTAATGTTTCTGCAGGGCTTTCAATGGCTGGAAAGAATGTGTTTTCATATTCAATTACGCCTTTCTTGATGATGAGGCCTTTTGAGCAGATAAGATTGAACATTTGCTACAATCATACAAATGTGAAACTGCTTGGAGCAGGGGGAGGCCTTGTTTACGGACCTGAAGGACCAACGCATCATGCTTATGAAGACATTGCATTGATGCGTACACTGCCAGGAATGATTGTTTTTTGCCCTGGAGATAGAAAAGAGGTTGATGCTCTTTTTGACGAGATAGTGAAATCGAAAGATCCGATATACATCAGATTTGGCAAAAAACCTTTAGATCAATCAATTTATCCTGAAGGCACGAAATTTAGTTTGGGAAAGGCAAATGTTGTAGCTAAGGGAAAAGATATTGTTATTTTCAGCATGGGATCAATGCTTCAGGAATGTTATAAGGTATTGAGAATATTGAATGAAAAAGGAATTAGTCCGACTTTAATAAGCGTTCACACAGTGAAGCCTTTAGATGAAAAAATGATAAAAGAACATGCCAAGAACAATAAATGTGTGGTTGTTGTTGAAGACCATAATATCATCGGAGGACTTGGAAGTGCTATTGCTGAAACACTAATTGGATGTGGATTTGAAAATAAATTTTTATTAATTGCTCTGCCTAACAAGTTTATAACAGAAACAGGCAATGCAGATTACCTTTACAGTCTTTATGGACTTGATGCTGAAAAGATTGCAGATAAAATATTGAAAGAGACAGGAGGTTTAAAATGAAGTATAAAGTGCCGTTTGTAAATTATCCATTGCAGTACTGCAAGATGAAGAATGAGATTGACTTTGCTCTTAGCAAATGTTTGTACAAAGGAGATTATATTTTCCGTGAAGATCTTGTAAAACTTGAAGAGGACATTGCAGAATACTGTGGTGTACGCTATGGAATAAGCTGCGACAGCTGCACTGGCGGGTTATACATGTCCTTATTTGCTCTTGGAATAAAACCTGGAGATGAAGTGCTTACTGTAGGGCACACTTATGTGGCAACTATAGATGTAATAAAGCATTGCGGAGCTACGCCTGTTTTGATAGATGTTGGAAAAGATTACAATATGGATGTAAATTTGATAGAGAAAGCGATCACACCAAGAACAAAAGCAATAATTCCTGTACATTTAAATGGAAGACTATGCAATATGGAAAAGCTAATGCATATCGCCAAAAAACACAACTTGTTTGTTGTGGAAGATGCTGCTCAATCATTAGGTGCTTCCCAAAATGGAAAAAGATCCGGATCTTGGGGGAACACTGGCTGTTTTAGTTTCTATCCAGCAAAATTGCTTGGAAGCTTTGGTGATGGTGGTATGATAACGACAGATGACCCTGAATTAGCGAAGAAACTTTATCTTCTTAGAGACCACGGCGAACTTCCAGGGTATCTTAGCCATATGGGG
>CAIVOO010000146.1 GCA_903907555.1 uncultured archaeon
ACAAAAGAAACATAAAACATCATTTTCCAATAGAAATCAAGGGGTGGGATACAAAATAAAAAAATTAAATTTAGATAAAAAATTAAAGATTTTTTGTTAATTCAATTATAAAAACAATTATATACCTCCTCTTCTTTTGGAACTTTAAAGATTGGGGTGATTTAGATGAAGTCAAAGTCAGTTACAAATTTCTTAGAGAATTTTCTGAAGTCTAATTCTCTTTTTGTCGATAAAAAATTCTTGCAGTCAAATTATACGCCAGAGTCAATTTCACACAGGGATGAACAAATACACCAAATTGCTACAATTTTAGCCCCTTCTCTGAAACTAAGCAAGCCCTCTAATTTGTTTATTTATGGAAAGACAGGCACAGGTAAGACATTAAGCGTAAGATATGTGGCAAATCAGATAATAAATCTGGCAGAAAGAAACAACACACCCATAAAAATAATATATCTTAACTGTAAGCTTAAAAAAATAGCAGATACAGAATATAGGCTTGTTGCACAGTTGGCAAGGGAACTAGGAAAAACAATACCCATGACAGGACTTCCCACAGAAGAAGTCTACAAAATTTTCTTTAATATTGTAGATGAAGAAAAACAGCTGATTGTGATAATCCTTGATGAAATAGATCAGCTTGTCAAGAAGGTTGGCGATGAAATTCTGTACAACCTCACAAGAATTAATTCTGAATTAAAGCAGGCGCAGATTTCAATAATAGGAATATCAAATGATTTAGGTTTTACAGACTACATGGACCCCAGAGTCAAGTCGTCCTTATCTGAGGAGGAGCTGGTTTTCCCACCTTATAACGCGCTTCAAATACAAGACATACTTCACCAGAGGGCAACCAAGGCATTCAAAGATTCTATACTGGGATCGGGTGTTATAGAGAAGTGCGCTGCCTATGCTGCAAGAGAGCATGGAGATGCGAGGAGGGCCCTCGAACTGCTCAGGGTCGCAGGCGAGCTAGCAGAAAGGGAGAGCGACACAAGAGTCGAGCTCAAACATCTTGATATGGCTGAAGAAAAAATTGAAAGAGATAAAGTGGTTGATGTTGTTTCAACACAGCCGAAGCAATTCCAAGCAACATTATACTCGATACTTCTTATTCACCTACAAAACAAAGATTTTATTTCTACAGGAGAAATTTATGGAGTATACACAAACCTATGCTCAAAAGTGGGTCTAAGACCATTAACTCAAAGAAGAGTTTCTGACATAATAGCAGAGTTTGACATGCTCGGGATAATCAATGCAAGAGTTACATCTAAAGGAAGATACGGCAGGACAAGGGATATTGCATTAAGCGTACAGCCGCACATACAGCAAAGAATTCAGGAGATATTGGAAAAGGATTTGGGATTGAGGTGAATATGCAGTCTTCTGCACTTGAAAAGAAGAAGGAACTTATACAATTTTTCCTAAAGAGAAATATTTTAGTAGATCCGCAAATCTTATTGAATGTTCCTCCTGAAAAAATCGACTTGCTGCTGCAAAAACTTTCTAATATGCCAGCTTCTGAAATAATGTTCTATAGCACAAATCTAAGCAAACTTCTTGAAAATAATGAAACAGTACAAAACATTCCTTCCAGCAAGGACAAAGTTAAAGTCATATCGTCATTTGCAGATGTTAAAAAGAAGAGGGACATACAGGATTTCATTGCACACTTCAACAACAGGTATAATTCTCTAAAAAGGATACTGCAAAGCAGGATGGAGCTTCAGAATGCGACATCAATCAGCAGGATTCTTGCAAAAAAAGACAAGGAAAACATTTCCTGCATAGGGCTTGTCCTCGACAAGCAGGAGACAAAAAATGGAAACTTAAGGTTTACAATAGAGGATCCTACAGGAACAATAGGGGTTATTGTTGGAAAATCAAAAGCAGATGTGTTGACTCTTGCAAAAGACGTTCAGGAGGATGAGGTTATAGGAATAACAGGCATGAATGGCGACAAGATAATCTTTGCCAATAACATAATACTGCCTGATGTGCCTCTTAGCAAAGAGTTCAAGAAAGCTCCTGAAGAGGAATACGCAATATTCTTGGGCGATATGCATTTCGGCTCGAAAGTTTTCATAAAGGATAGTTTCGAGAAAATGATAAAATGGCTGAATCTTGAAATCGGCTCTGATGAACAAAAGGAAATAGTGAAAAAAATAAAATATCTGTTTATCGCAGGCGATTTGGTCGAAGGCGTCGGGGTATACCCTGGACACGAGCTTGATTTAGAAATACAGGATATTGTAAAGCAGTATGAATTGTTTGCAGAGTTCTTGAAGAGAATACCAAAATACATAACAATGATAGTGTGCCCTGGAAATCATGATGCAATGAGAATGGCAGAGCCGCAGCCAGCATTAAGCAAGGAATATGCAGCAGCACTCCACAGCATGGACAATATTGTGTTTGTTACAAATCCTGCAATAGTCAACATAGCATCCACAAAAAATTTTCCAGGAATGGACGTGCTTATTTATCACGGATTCAGCTTTCCCTATCTCGCAGACAAAGTAGAAAGCATAAGAGTTGCAGGAGGACAGAAGAGAGTGGACTTGATACTTACATATCTTCTTCAAAGAAGGCATCTTGCTCCTCCACACGCATCAACGCTTTATGTTCCTAATCCAAATCTCGATCCTTTAGTCATAGAATCTGTTCCTGATTTTCTTGTTTCAGGGCACATACACAGGACTTCAGTATCCAAATACAGAAATGTAACCCTGCTTAACTGTTCCTGCTGGCTTGAAAAAACTGATTATCAGGAAAAAGTTGGCTTAGATCCAGAGCCTGCAAGAGTCATAATTGCAAACCTTCAGACAAGGGATGTGAGGATTATGAAATTTTAACATGGCAGAAGCATCGAAAGAAATGGAACTGTATTTTGCCCGGCTAGATGATGGAGTAACCAAAGCATACTCTTTAGCTACAAAGGCAAGAGTCCAAGGCTACGATCCTGAAGAAAAAGTTGATATCCCTGTTGCAAGGGATATGGCAGAAAGGGTAGAAGGGCTCATGTCTGCTGCAGCTCCGCAGCTAATTGGTTCTGGAATGATACAGAGAATTATCGAGCTTGAAAAACAGTATGGAAGGCTTTCTTGGGAAGTTGCATTACTTATTGCAGAAGAGGTTTCTAAAGAAAAATTCTGCAAATTCAAGGACAAAAAAGAAGCGATGGAAGTAGGGATTAGGGCAGGTTTCACATATCACACTCTCGGAATTGTCTCAGCACCCCTTGAAGGTTTTGTTGAATTGAAAATAAAGAAGAGAGCTGATGGGAAAGAATATTTTGCAATGAGCTACGCTGGTCCTATCAGGGGTGCAGGAGGAACTGCAGCGGCTGTTTCACTAATCATTGCAGATTATATGAGAAAAGCGCATAATTACGAAAAGTATGATCCGACAGACAAGGAACTTTCGCGGGCTTATACAGAACTTGAAGATTATCACGAAAGAATTACAAGGCTGCAATACCACCCAAGCGAGGAGGAAGTAAGGAATCTTGTTGCCAACCTTCCTGTAGAAATTGATGGCGATCCGACAGAAAAGCTTGATGTTTCAAACTACAAAGACATCCCAAGAATTGAAACAAACAAATTGAGAGGAGGATTTTGCCTCGTTCTTTCCATGGTCGCATTGAAGGCGCCAAAGCTTTGGGCAGAGCTTAGCAAATGGGGAGGAAAATACAATTTAGAATGGAATTTTCTGGAAGAATTCTTAAAAGTTCAAAAAAAGAACAAGGCCAAGGCAACAGAATCCACAACTGCAGTAAAGGCAAAGATAACTCCTGATTACACATACATTGCAGATTTGGTTGCAGGAAGGCCTGTTCTGGCAGCGCCTCTTGAAAAAGGAGGATTTCGCTTAAGGTATGGAAGAGGCAGGCTCAGCGGATATTCAGCAGCTTCAATACATCCTTCAACATCATACATACTTGACAAATTCATTGCAACAGGAACGCAGCTGAAAACAGAGCGTCCAGGAAAGTCAGCATCAATGACTTTTTGCGATGTGATTGATGGGCCCATAGTAAAACTGCACGACGGCTCTGTCATAAAAGTTAAAAATGAAAACGAAGCAAAAAGGGTAACTGCAAATGTTTCAGAAATTCTTTTCTTAGGGGACATACTCGTAAGCTATGGGGATTTTTCAGACAGAAATCACATGCTAGTGCCTGCAGGATACTGCGATGAATGGTGGTCTTTAGAACTTGAAAAAAGCATTGTTGACACTTTCGGAAGCCTTGATTTGGAAAAAACAGCAGATCTTGTAGGGATATCTGACAGCACACTAAAAAAATTCTTGAAAGGCACTATTCCTGCAGTAAATGAGGCTGTGCAATTATCTCAAAAGCTGAAAGTCCCTTTGCATCCAGAATACACCTTTTATTGGAACTGCATAAACAAGGAACAAATCCTTTCCTTGCTAGAATGGCTTGACTCCTCAAAATTGATTAAATCTGGAGATACTGTAGAAAAGATAATCCTGCCAATAAAGCCAGCAAAGAGAATTCTGGAATTGATTGGAATGCCGCATCTTGTAGCCACAGAGTCAATTGTAATAGAAAAAAATGAAGCAACTGCCTTGTATGAGCAGCTTGGCATAAAAGAGGACAAGGAAATTATTGAAACTACGCAAGCAATAGAATCACAGCAGAAAGAAACAGCTGTTGAACTTATTTCAGCAGTTTCCAGGGTTCCAATACGCGACAAGTGCGGAACATTCATTGGCGCAAGAATGGGAAGGCCTGAAAAGGCAAAGATGAGAAAGCTCACAGGCTCTCCGCATGTTTTGTTCCCTGTTGCAGAGCAGGGAGGAAGATTAAGATCATTCCAGTCAGCCCTTGAAGCAGGAAAAATAGAGGCTGATTTCGCAATCTATCGCTGCCTCTCCTGCGGCAAAGAAACTGTGTTCTCAATATGCGAAAATTGCGAGAAAAAAACAATTCCATTGTATGACTGCAAGATTTGCGGAAGCGTGGAAGAGGACTGCGGGCATCATCCCAAAAGATACAAGCACATAAGCATTCCAATAAAGGATTATTTCAACAGCTTCTTGAAAAAAACCAAGATGGAGCAGTATCCTGATTTAATTAAGGGAGTTAAGGGAACAAGCAACAAAGACCACCGCCCAGAACATCTTGCGAAAGGAATCCTCAGGGCAAAGCACGGAGTTAATGTCAACAAGGATGGAACAACAAGATATGACATGACTGAACTGCCAATAACACACTTCAGGCCGAAAGAGATCGGTGTTTCTGTTGAAAAATTAAGGGATTTGGGGTATATTCATGACATGCATGGAAATCCTTTAGAAAGCGATGATCAAACTTTGGAGATAAAGCCGCAGGATGTAATAATTCCTTGCTGTCCAGACTCTTCAGATGAGCCTGCAGATGAAATATTGTTCAGGGTTGCAAACTTTGTTGATGACTTGCTGGTAAATTTTTACAATCTTGAGCCATTCTATAATTTAGAATCTAAAAAGGATTTGGTGGGGCATCTTGTTATAGGGCTTGCGCCGCATATTTCAGCAGGAATACTTGGAAGAATTATCGGATTTTCAAAAACACAAGGATGTTTTGCGCACCCGCTCTGGCACGCAGCGCACAGAAGGGATTGCGATGGCGACGAGAACTGCATAATGCTTCTAATGGACGCTTTGCTAAATTTCTCAAGGCAGTATCTGCCAGATACAAGAGGAGCCAAGACAATGGACGCTCCGCTTGTATTGACTACTGTATTGAAGCCAGCAGAAGTGGATGATATGGTACACAAGCTGGACATAGGTTGGCGCTATCCTTTGGAATTATATGAAGCAGGTCTTAATTACAAAAGCCCAAAAGAAGTCAAGATTGAACAGCTCAAGTCAAGGCTTGGCACAGAAGGGCAGTACGAGTCAATGGGCTTTACGCATGACTGCTCTGATATGAATGTCGGGGCAAGATGCTCTGCATACAAAACAATTCCGACAATGGAGGACAAGCTGAAAGGGCAGATGGCTCTTGCAGAAAAGATAAGGGCTGTAAATGAAAATGATGTTGCTAGACTTGTTATAGAAAAGCATTTTATTAAAGACATTAAGGGAAACTTGAGAAAATTCTCAATGCAGAAATTCAGGTGTATCAAGTGCAATGAAAGCTACAGAAGGCCTCCTCTTGTAGGCAAGTGCACAAAGTGCGGGGGAAAGCTGGTATTCACAATAAGCGAAGGTTCAATACTGAAATATTTAGAGCCGAGCCTAAGCTTGGCTAAGAAATACAAGGTTCCTGCATATCTAAAACAAACTTTAGATCTGACAAAAGAAAGAATCGAGGGAATATTTGGAAAAGAGCAGGACAAGCAGGCAGGGCTAGGAGCTTGGTTTGGCTAAGGCCTGATAAAGAAATATTCAAATTCATCATTTAATTCTATTTCTTCAACTTTAACGTCAGAAACTTTCGCGAGCAAAGGTCCTTTTCTGCATTCCTTGACAAGATTCGCTATTGCCTCAGGAGTTCCTGCAGCGATTATTTCAACATCCCCACCCTTAAGGTTTCTAGCATAGCCGACAACACCATCAGATTTTTTTCTTATAAATTCTCTAAAGCCAATTCCCTGAACCTTTCCAGAAATAATAATTCTTGTATACTTCATATCCTAGATTTTATTGATGTCCTTGCACCGCAAGCCTGGCACTTCAAGAAAAGGAAGTCGCCCTCTTTCTCAAGCTTAGTGTCCGGCTTTCCGCATTCTTTGCACAGCACGAACTCTGTGGCATACTGCCTTATTTTTTCATTAATCCTGACAGAAGGAACCTTCGCTCCTAAAATAAGATTCTGATTTCTTGAATCAACCTTTCCAGGAGTAGCGAGTTCTTTCAGAACATATTTCAATAAGTGATCAGGGTCTCTTCTGAGAGTCGAGGCGATTTCAAGGAAATTGCTTATCACTGTTTTGTTGCCTTCAATATGACCCCTGACTTTAGGGATTTCAAACCTTTCTGTAACTAAAGCAACCTCTGGAAGCTTTTCCCTTCCACGTTGAAGCATTTTTTCATAATCAAATTCTGCCATAAACTATTTTTTGAGAGGGGGAGTATATAAACTTAGCGATAGTTGTTTGGTAGAGCCGATAGTTTTATATAATGTCTTCTTATCACGTTTTCTATGGTTTTCGAGTTTCTTGTATCCCCGTTGACAGCCGAGGCAAAGCCTGCCAGAACATTTTTTCTGGGATTCGTATATACTGTTATGGCTTTTTTTCTAGCGCTGTGGGTCTTCAAGGATCATGCAGGGCTGATTTCAATATTTTTTATAGTGATGGCTTCGCTGCCATTAATTCTCGGAGCTACAAAAATTGAGGAAGAAAAAGATGTTCTATTGGATGATGAGAAATCCATAATAAAAGAACATTCGAGGGCTCTGACTTTCTTCATGTTTTTCTTTTTCGGGATTACTGTTGCGTACCTCTTAATATACATCGCACTCCCTAGCGGAGTTATTGCAAATGTATTCCAGGAGCAGACAAAGACCATATCTGCAATCAGGGGTGATGTTTCTTCTATCAGCACATTACTGAAGATTTTTTTTAATAACGTGAAAGTCCTTACATTCTGCCTTCTCTTCTCGCTGTTTTTTGGGGCTGGAGCAATTTTTGTGCTTGCATGGAATGCCTCGATAATTGCAACAGCTGCCGGATTATTTGCAAGGAACAATCTTTCAGTAGTTGCCTCGCAGACAGGGCTTAATATCGGGCATTATTTCCAGTACGTCTCCATAGGGCTTATGCGCTACATTATTCATGGAGTTCCAGAGGTGCTTGCATACTTTGTCGGAGGGCTTGCAGGCGGGATATTGTCCTTTGCAATAGTTAGGAATGATTATAGAACGAAAAGGTTTGAAAAAATACTCACTGATGTTTCTGACATGGTGTTGCTTGCATTGATGCTTCTTGTGCTTGCAGCAGTATTAGAAGTTTACGTAACGCCCTTAATATTTTAAATTCAGGATTATTCTAATGTCTTTAATCTTCCGGGCCTGATTTCAAACACATCCCCATTCATAAGAAGTCTCTTAATAATTGCTTCGCCTTGTGAAACTTTTGCTTTTTTAAGGACTTCATCAACGTCTGCCCCGTTTCCAGAATCCAATTGTTTGATTATGCTAAAAACTTTTGAATTGTCGCCTGAAATCTCAACTACCTCTTCTGTTGCAGCTGCTGGTTCTGTTTTCTTGGCAGGCATTACATCCTGCGTTCTTATTATTTTGTCCAAAAGCTGCTGCTCTTTTTTTCTTAAATTAAGCCATTCTTTGCTGTCAAGCTTCCTGACAATCTCGCAGCCAACATAACGCTCGCCATTGTACTCCCTTATTTTTCCAATGAGCTGAACAACATTTCCTATTTCGAAATTTTGGAACATCCCTTTCTTTTCAAACGAGCGTGCAGGAATCTTGCCACTGCCATCGTCAACAATTATTCCTTCATAGAATTCATTATTTGTGTTTTCAACAACAATTCCCATGATATTCACTCTTGTGATATTTCCATATTTATGTGATATGTGGCTTGGCTCAAAACCCTCTTCCTTGACAAAACCACTATTTAGAATGTCTGCTACAGGAATTTTTCTGGCTATCTGCCTTTTTTGAATTTCTGGCATTTTTATATCCTCTGCACAAATCCTCTTTTTGGCTCGAATATGTCTCCAGAACGCTTTAGTTTCTCAATAACTTCCTCTATTTCAGTTTCCTGCATTCCCTTTGACACAGCTTCCCTGATCAGATCTTCGATTGGAACAGTTTTTCCAAGCTTGTTTTCAAGCTCGAGAAGCATTTCCTTAACTCCGACTATCCTGCTTCTCTGCGATGTTGAAATTCCTGTGGTAATCCTGTCAATGTCTATTTTTCCTGTCTCAGGATCTATTCCTATTTGTGATAAGCAGTAGTGCAGCATGTCGACTGCCCTTTTTGCATCCTGCTTGTTGACTTTTTGCGATAACCTAATCTTTGCAGACGCCTCTGACAATCTTACAAGCGCTTCAAGCTGTCTTGCAGAGATTGGAACACTCCTAAGCCCGCCTTTTTCTCCCTCACTTGAGCTTCTCATTTTAAGATAATACTCTTTGATTTCTTCCATAGCCTCTTCTGTCAGGACAGGATGTATGTGCTGTTTTGCGAAAGCAAAATATTTTCTGATAAGCTTTGTTGGTATTTCTGATTCCTTTATCTTGTTCCTGTGAAGGTCTAGTATGAAGCTTGCCATCTCGCCATCCTTCTCAGGGTTTGGCAAATCTTTTATTGGGAATATCAAGTCAAACCTGTTGATTAATGTATTTGGCAAATCAATCTGGTTTGGTATCGCGTCATAAGGATCGAATCTTCCGAATTTAGGATTTGCTGCAGCAAGAACTGTTGTCTCTGAGCGCAATGTTGCCTGAATGTTTGCTTTTGAAATTGTGACTGTCTGCTGTTCGAGAGCTTCGTGCATTGCACTTCTATCCTCTTTTGACATCTTGTCAAGTTCGTCTATCAAGCATATGCCCCTGTTTGCTAAAACTAATGCTCCTGCTTCTAAGCTCCAGCCAGACAGGAACTCATCTTTCACAACAGATGCTGTCAGCCCTGCCCCAGATGCTCCTTTTCCAGAAACAAATCTTGCTTTTGGCGCAACATTAAGTATTCTTTTCAATAATTGTGATTTTCCAGAACCAGGATCGCCAATAAGAAGTACGTGTATGTCGCCTCTTGTTATTCCGCCATCATCCCTTTTCTTTCTGACTCCACCCATTAACTGCAGAAGCAGAGCCTCTTTTATTTTTTCATGCCCATAAATTGATGGAGCCATGCCTTCAATCATCTTCTGGAATAATTTAGGATCTTTTGAAAGCTTTTGTATCTCCTCTTTTTCTTCTTCAGATATTTTGATTTCGCCAAACTCTTCTTCTACATTGTCAATGAAATTTGCTTCTATCATCAATTCAAATCTTGTCAGCTGTCCGCCGTCTTTAGCAATTATTGGAATTTCCTTAAGCATGCCAACAATAACAATTTTTGTTCCTGGATTTGTCTTCTTGTCAGACATAGGGCTGACCAAATCATTTTTCAGAAGAAGATTCATTCTCTTAGGCTGCTCGCCGCCCTCAAGCTCTTCAGGAGACTCTTCAAGAACAATTCCCTGCGCATCAACAAGCTCCTTGCTCAAAAGCCTGAATTTTCCTTTGCGCCCGCATCCGCATCTTGTAGGCTCTTTGAATTTTGTGTCCAGCTGCAGGACTGAAAGCACATTGCCGCAGCTCGGGCATTCGAATTTTGCATTTGTAACCTGGGGCCTGACATCAGACTTCTGCCTTACAAGCCCTGAAACATAAAGAAGTTTTCCTATGTGGCTGCTCCTGATATCCCTGACCATTATTCTTTGGGATGTTGGGAGATTCCTGAATCTCGCCTTGAAGCCTTTTATGTTTTCAACATCAAACTGTTCAATGGCAATTTCAGCGGCCTTGATTACCTCTTCGGGCTGGTCTAGAAGAAGCTCTGCCAGCTGGGGATCAAACTGCGAGAGCTCTGCAAAGTTTATGATAAGAAACTTTTGTCCTGTTCGAGCATTTTCAAGAAGCTTCGAATAGTAAAACTCCTGGAAGAACTCCTGAAATTTGCTAATTTGCTCAGCCGCATCCATTTTGTAGCTATATTGCCCCACCTCTTTTACTTAAATCTTTGTTGTATACTTCGCTACAACAAAAGAATTATTTTAGCTTCTTGAGATTCTCTATGAGCATTTCAAGCGCCTTGTGCACTTCTGCTTCTGACTTTGTTCCTGTGCATACAACCTTTCCGTTGCTGAACAAAAGGAATGTCGCCTTTGCAGCCTTTAGTTTGTATACCAATCCTGGGAATTGCTCTGGTTCATACTCTGTATTCTCAAGCTTTATTGCTAATTTATTGAGATTTAAGTCGAATCCCACACTTCCAGATGCTACCATGTTCTGGACTGTGATTTCTGGCTCGATAGTTATCTTGACATTTATCTTTTCAAGGCTCTTGATAATCTTCTGGATTGATTCCCTGACCTTCTCCAATGACCTTGCTCCTGTGCATACAATGTTTCCAGAGCTGAAAATCAGTGCAGATGTCTTAGGCTCCTTGATTCTTAGTACTAATCCTGGAAACTGTTCTGGATTGTACTCTGTGTTGCTCAGCGTTGCAGCCATCTTTTCAAGTGGAATGTCGTGGTTAAGTTTGGCTGAAACGACAATATTTACTATTTCTATATCAGGCTTCGTCATTTTAATCCCCCCAATCAAAAATGCGTTGTTTATAAAGCATAAAAGCACTTCTCTTTATAAATACTTTCATTTTATAAAGGTTATATTGGTGTTGGTATAACCCCTTCTTTTCCTGTGGAGCATTTCGTCGACGAGAAGGTATATTTTAAGGTTTATAGCTTTATTTAATTTCCATATAGCAATAAATAGTCTTTTTAATAAACAAACACTCACACCCTATATGATTGTGAATAAGACGAGAAACAAGCCATTAGCCCTTCACAAAGGATTCTGCAGCAACTGGCTAACTAAAAGCATAGGTTTGATGTTCTCTAAGCCAAGAGATAATTATGGCTTAATATTCCTATTTAAGCGGTATGTGAAGCACTCCCTGCACATGTTCTTCGTTTTCTATCCGATAGACGTGCTGTTTCTCGACGAGAACAAGCGAGTTGTTGGCATAAAGGAAAACCTGAAGCCATTCAGGACATACACTCCAAAAGCAGCTTACATGTACTTTATTGAGCTGTCAGAAGGAACTGTCAAGAAAACAGGCACTAAGATGCATGACTTAGTAGTGTTTCATTAATATTGTATTCTATTCTTGCATATATGAGGGGTTGAGACCAAAGAATAAACTGCAAACATGACTTCAGAGGCTCAACACTAGGAAAAATAATCTTATCCTAACCTTAATCAGACCCGGCACTCCATTATTTAACCCCAAAACTTAAATATTGACTATGAACAATTTGTCTTTGTCGGGGATGTAGTCTAACCTGGCTAGGATTGACGGCTCCAGTTATGGAGCGATGAGCTGCGGTAAAACGTGGCGATGATTATCAGCACGGTCTGTTGAAGCCTCGCTTTGAAGAAGAGACCGTTAGATCAGGGTTCAAATCCCTGCGTCCCCATTTTATTTTTCTAAATATTTATAATTAGCACCTCATTCATGCACCTTATAGGAGGTGTTTATTGTGAAAAAAGAAAATAATAAATCTGTTGATTTCAAGACTGCATTTGAATATCCATTCCACAGGTGGGTTGGCCTTCTGAACATTCTTTGGGCTCTTTTGCCAATTGTTGGATGGCTTGTGTTATATGGATATGTTGTTAGAATCGTAAAGACATTCATCAAAGGACAGTATGACAAGCTTCCAAAGCTAAGCTTCGTAAGAGACTTAAAGCTGGGATTTTGGATGTTCGTAAAGACAATACCTTTCGGATGCACAATGTTTGTAGTATTTGCAGTATTGGCATTCATTCCTTTCGTAGGAATCATTTTGCAGATACTTATAGGGGCTTTAATCGTGCCTATGTTGATAATCAACTTCTTCAAGAAGGAGTCTGTTGATTCTTCATTTGACATAACAAAGACAAAAGCAGTTTTTGTCAACATCATAGATTACATAATGGCCTTGCTCAAGTCGATTGGGCTTGCAATAGTCTTTATGCTTATGATGATTGTACTTGTAG
>CAIVOO010000147.1 GCA_903907555.1 uncultured archaeon
GCGCGGTTCAGCTTCGAGATGATGCTGTTGGCGTGTTCGGAAGCCACATCCACAAATAGGGGCGGAAGGACATGCCACGCAGCAATCATTTCGAGAGAATTGGGAATTCCATGCGTTGTGGGAACAATTGACGGCACAGAAAAATTATCTGATGGGCAGAAAGTCACAGTCTCCTGCGCAGAAGGAGATGAAGGATATGTTTACGAAGGCATATTGAAATTTGAAGTTGAAAAAATTGATTTAGAGAACATGCCGAAGCCGCACACAAAAATAATGATGAATGTGGGGAATCCTGAAGAGGCATTTGACTTAAGTTTTATTCCAAATGAGGGTGTTGGTTTGGCAAGGGAAGAGTTTGTTGTAAATTCATACATACAGGCTCACCCGCTTGCACTATTGCACTTCAAGGATTTGAAAGATGAGGCAGCAAGAGCAAAGATAGAAGAACTGACTTATGGATATAAAGATAAAGCGCAATTCTTCGTCGACAGATTAGCTGAAGGAGTTTCAAGGATAGCTGCAGCTTTCTATCCGAAAGATGTAATTTTGAGATTGTCAGACTTCAAGACTAATGAATATGCCAACTTGATTGGTGGAAGGCAGTTCGAGCCTGTCGAAGACAATCCAATGATTGGATGGAGAGGCGCATCAAGATACTATTCCGCAGGATACAAGGAAGGATTTGCGCTTGAATGCAAAGCCATTTTGAGAGTGAGAAAGGAAATGGGCTTGAAAAATTTGAAAGTGATGATTCCAATGTGCAGGACAATAGATGAAGCAAAGAAAGTCCTCGCAGAGATGGAAAAGAATGGCTTGCGAAAGGGAGATGAAGGCTTGCAAGTCTATGTGATGTGCGAAGTGCCGAGCAATGTATTATTGGCAGACCAGTTCTGCGACATATTCGACGGATTTTCAATCGGAAGCAATGACTTGACGCAGTTTACATTAGCTGTTGACAGGGATTCTGAATTGGTGGCTCCAATCTTCGAAGAGAGAAATGATGCTGTCAAGAAGTTAGTTTCTATGGTGATTGGAACAGCCAAGAGAAGAGGAAGAAAGATAGGCATCTGCGGACAGGCGCCATCAGACAAGCCAGACTTTGCGCAATTCTTGGTAGAGCAGGGAATAGATTCAATCTCTCTCAATCCTGACACTGTGATAAAAACAACAATCAAGATATACGAGAAAGAACAGGAAATGGAGAAGAAAGGAATCAAGCCTGAAGCAAGATATGATTGTTAAATTTTTTTATTAAAATTTTAAAATAAAAAATTTACAAGTCCTTAGCCATAACAGTCTTTCTTCCGTTGGCTTCTGCTCTCTTGCAGGATTCCTTCACCAAAGCTTCTACTTTATCAGAGAGAGCA
Source organism: uncultured archaeon (assembly GCA_903907555.1). GTDB lineage: Archaea > Nanobdellota > Nanobdellia > Woesearchaeales > CAIVOO01 > CAIVOO01. Next base: position 1,368 of record CAIVOO010000147.1, read on the forward strand.
TCTGCGAAGTCGCCAGCGACATTATAACCCTTGGCAACATCCTTGATTTTTGCCTTAACAACCAAACTATCTGCCATATTAACACCTCTTTATTTGTTTGGAGAGCTGTTTATTTAAAAAAGTTGCGTATTAGATGGTTATGCAAAGAGGGGGACGTGGGGGCTTAGGATAAACATCTAACATTACTTTGACAGCCGCCCACATCTAGTATAAATAAAACAACATTTATAAACCGAATATTATAATTTCATCTTTGTTGGGGCAAGTAGTTCAGCTCGGTAGAACGCGCCGCTGGCAGCGGTGAGGCCTCGGGTTCAAATCCCGACTTGTCCAGTTATAATCATGATAATCAAAGAAATAAACTGCAATTCTTGTATGACGAAAAGCAAGCTGACAGACTACGTCATAAACCCTTATACTGGATGCCAGCACGGCTGCAAATATTGTTATGCAACTTTTATGAAAAGATTTCAAAATATTAAGGAAGATTGGGGGGAATTCATCCATGTAAAAGTTAATTGTCCTGAACTTCTTAAGAAAGAGCTTGAAAAGAACAAGCCAGGACACATCTGGATGAGCAGTGTCACAGATTTGTATACACCAATAGAAGCGAAATATAAGATTACTCGGAAAATTCTTGAAACGATAGCAAATTCGCCTTACAAAAACAAATTCTCTATTGAAATTCTCACTAAGTCTGCTTTGGTAAGGCGAGATTTTGATGTATTGAAAGAGCTGAATGTTGATTTAGGTATGTCTATCAACACTTTAGACGAGAATGTTACTAAAATAATTGAGCCGATGGCTGCTCTGCCTAAAGAAAGAATCAAGACACTGAAGCAAGCTAAGGAAAAAGGCATAAAAGTCTATGCATTCATATCGCCTGTGCTTCCTGGAATAACAAATCTTGAAGAATTATTCAAGGAACTGAATTTCTGCGAGTATGCTTGGGTTGAACTGCTTAATACAAAACCGTCGGTAATTGAGAGGCTCATGCCAGTTATAAAAAAACATTTTCCAGAAAAGATGAAAGACTTTGACTTCGCAATAAATCATCCTAAAGAATATTTTGAGAAAGTGAAGAAAGAGGCAAAACAACTTGAGAAAAAGTACGGATTGCGGGTGCATGACATAATTGAGCACAATTCTCTGGATTTATAGTTAACTTTTTAAATATCCTTCTTAGTTTAATGGTATAGTTGGGGCGAGTAGTTAAATGGTATAACGCACCCTTCGCAAGGGTGAGGCTCCGAGTTCGATTCTCGGCTCGTCCATTGAAGAATGACA
>CAIVOO010000148.1 GCA_903907555.1 uncultured archaeon
AGGATTATGAATCCAGTCTCGAAAAATCCGAAAACTTTCGCCAATGCAGGTCCTGCTGCCTGGGCAGCCTCTCCCGGAATAAGATTCTGAGCAAACTTGATAAGGAAATAATTCAATCCAGCAACCACTGAAGCGCTTCCAATGCCTTGAATGGCTCCATATATTGTTGAAGATGATATAACAAGTATGAACGCAGCAAACACTGTTGCCAATACAACATACCAGAATATCTGGGTATAAAATTTATGCCCTTGTTCTGAAACAAGCGCAAGAGTATTATCCCCTCCTGACTGGAAACATTCTATTACAGAGCAGTTATACTGCTTGTAATAGAATTTGTCAAATAAAGACTCTGCAAATAAATTAAACATCTTGTTGGGGCTTGTTTGGCTTATTTTTTCGCAGCTTACTTCCAATTCTTTCATCCCAGCAAATCCCTGATCTCCGAGAGGGATAATGACTGTGCTTTTCTTAGAGCACTCAATCTCAATCATTTTCTGGAAATCAGAGCTGTTGAACTGCTCATTGCCGGATTCTTTTCCCATAGTGCTAATTATAGTGTCTACAAATATAGGCTTGAAATTGTCGTAAGCTGATAGATTCTTCAAGCCGTAAGTCATGACAGCAAATGATAATAAAATAACAAGAAGAGTGCCTCCAATTACTTTGCCTAGGCCTTTCAGTATTGGTTTAAACTCCATAACGCCGTAAAACACATCATTATTTATAAATATTCCATTTTAGAATCATAACATTTATGAATATCCTATATTAGTACAGCCTTATGAAAAAGCAAAATCTTAAACAAAAAAGACAACAATTATTCAAGAAGGAATATCTCATCGCATTGGGTGTTTTGGTGTTTATCATCGCGGTTGCCGCTGTTGTGCTGAACATTGACAAGATTACAAAGTCTGTTGGCAAGGACGTGGTGGCGGTTGTGAATGGGCAGTCCATCACACAAAAAGACATAGATGACATTTGGACGACCCTGCCTGAGAATGTCAAAACAACAACCAGCAAAGATTCCATAAAGGAGCTGCTTGTTAACCAGTCAATAATGGAAGCTGTTGTCTTGCAGGAAGCTGCAAAGAAAGGAATCTCTGCTTCTGACCAGGAAGTCAGTGACTTGATTACAACAGTATCAGAGAGAGCGAACATGTCGCAGGCTCAGCTTAATGATTTCCTTTCACAGCAGGGGCTTAGCATGGAATTCCTGAAAAACACTTACAAGAAACAGCTTATAGTCCTGAAAGTGCTTAATGAAACTGCGAATTCAATAGTTGTCAGCGACGCAGAAGTAGAGAAGTTCTACAATGATTACAATTACTTCTTTATCGATGCAGATAATCAGACAATGCCGTTGACAGATGTTAAGGAGCAGATAAAAGCTAAGCTTGTTCAGGATAAAGTTCAAGAGTATGTTGATGGGCTGGTTGCCACCGCAACAATAGTCAGGAAATGAGCTACGAGCAAACTGCTGAAAAGATAAGGGAGGAGCTTGAAAGTTCCAACAACCCTTTGTTTTTTTTTCATGACGATGGAGACGGACTGTGCTCTTTTCTTTTGATGTACAAGCACATCAACAAGGGAAAAGGCATAATTGTCAAGGCGACTCCTCACATAACAAAGGATTTTCTAAGGCACATAGAAAGCAACATGGCTGACAAGGTTTTCATCCTTGACATAGCCTTGGTTGACCAGGAATTCATTGATAACGCTGGAGTTCCTGTGTTCTGGGTTGACCATCATCAAGTTCTGGACAGGAAGAATGTGACTTACTTAAATCCAAGGATGTTCGGGAAAAATGTCCCTGCATCAAGGGCTTGCTATGACATTGTGAAAGAAAATATGTGGATATCTGCTGTTGGATGCATAGCAGACTGGCATCTGCCTGATTTCATTGACAAATTCATCGAGCAGTATCCAGAATTTCTTGAAAAAAAGATGCCTCCTGAAGAGGTGCAGCATAGCACAAAACTCGGAGAATTGGTGAGAAAGATGTCATTCAATCTCAAAGGCAAGTCTGCTGATGTGCATGCTGCCATGAAAATAATGACGCGCATTGATTCGCCTGACGAAATAATTAACGGGACAAGCTCGCGCGGAAGGTTCCTTCTGAAAAGGGCAGGAGCAATTGAAAAAATATATTTCAAGCTGCTGGGCAGGGTATTGAAGCATTCCAAGGAAAACCCAATAATATTCATTTATGACGACAGCACAATGAGCCTGTCAGCAGAGCTCTCAAACGAACTAATATACAGGTTCCCTGAGAAAGTGATTTTGATCGGCAGGGAGCGCGGCGGTGAAGTGAAATTCTCAATGCGCTCTGCAAAGCTGGATTTGAACAAGCTGATGCCGAAGTTCCTTGAAGGCCTTGAAGGCAGGGGAGGCGGGCATGAATACGCTGTTGGTGTTGTGATAAAAAAAGAAGGACTCGATAAATTCATTGAGAATGTGAAAAAATCATTATAGGCATTTCTTGCTTACAACCTTGCTTCCAACAAACTTGCCATCCTTCATTGTTCTCTCAACTTCGATCAAAAAGAACTTGTCAGAATCAAACATGTCGCCTATCGCATCAAGCGGAAAGCTGTTTCTTGACTTGTATTCTTCCAAAGTCATCCATTCATTTTCTGCCTTGTGAGTTTTTTCAATCAATTTGCCACTGACTTTGCTTATTTCAACGATGAATTGCAGATGGTGATACAAAATATTGCTATTTTCTATAGTTTTTGTCTGCTCCAATCCACGCAATACTAAATTTTCTGCATCCAGTCCTGTCTCTTCCTTAAAATCACGCTTTGCACACTCGAGAACATTCCAGCCAAAATTTATTTTTCCGGAAATGAAACCCCAGTAGCCGTAAAACGGCTCCTTCAAGCGCTTTTGCAGAAGGAATTTATCTCCATTCCTGATTATCAAGAAATGATTTAATGTCGGGAATTTAGCCTTGTCGCCAGAATCCCCTTCGATGAAAGCGCTAAGCTTCTTCCCTTCTGAAGTAAGTCTGTAAGAATTATCCTTCTTTTCAACCAATCCCTGCTCTTCAAGCTTGTTAAGGTGATATGCGAAAGCATTGGATTCTCCCTCCTTGCCCCACAGCTCATTGAACGACATAGAAGGATTATGAATTAGCTTCAGTATGATTTTCCTTTGAAGTTCGTGTTCGAGATTCATGACGGGAAGGAAGCATAACTTCTATTTATATTGGTATCTCAAAACTATTTGAGAAAAAAGAATGCGTCGGCCGGGACTTTCGTGATTTCTCAGTTCGAACCCGGATAGTCAGCTTGGAAGGCTGAAGTCCTAACCGTTAGACCACCGACGCAACAAATGATTGGTTAAGTATTTGGTTTATAAAGATTTTGTATTATTTTCAAGTGTGGAGCCTCTAAAGTTGTGTTAGAAGTTTAGCTTTTGGTCTCCACCCCTCATCACAGTATAATAGAAAACACCAGCTTGCCATTATCGCATATTACCCACAATATTTAAATACCTTTCAAGGCAAGTTTAGGTTATGAAATCAATACTTGTCATATGCAGCCATCCAGATGATGAAGTTTTTGGTGTAGGCGGCACTATAGCGAAGTATTCTGAAGAGGGCTACAAGGTTCATGTAGTGATATTTTCATATGGTGAGAGAAGCCATCCTTGGATAAAGGATAGCATTACAAAAGAGATTCGTATAAAAGAATCAAAAGCCGCGGGCGAGATAATAGGCTGTGATGAAACCATATTCTTTGGCTTGAAAGAGGGAAAATTTGCTGAGGAAGCTGAAGAAAAAAACATTAGTTCGATGATTAAGAAAATAATCTTGAAAAGAAAGCCTGAAAAGATTTTCACGCATTCATCTGATGATCCGCTTCCAGACCATCAGGAGGTTTTCAAGGCAGTGATGTCTTCTGTTGAGAAAATCAGCAAGAAGTATGAAGTGTATTGTTTTGAAGTTTGGAATCCAGTCAATCTCAAAAAGAGAAATTTGCCAAGGCTTTATGTTCCAATATCTTTAGAAAAGAAGTTAAGTGCGCTCAAATGTTTTCACAGCCAGACGCTTTCAATGATATCGCTTTTGTGGACAGTATATGTCAGGGCCATAAAAGCAGGATTGCAGTCAGGCTCAAGGTTTGCTGAGGTGTTTTACAAGGTAAGATGAAGATACTGATAGTTTCGGACACTTACCTGCCCAAGAATGACGGGGTTGTGAAATTCCTGCGCCATGTAATCCCTGGGCTTAAGGAAAATTTTGAAGTCAAGCTTCTTGTTCCTGATTTCGGCCCAAGCGAAGATATTGATGTTGAAGTTGACAAGGTCCAGCTTTCTTCAGTAGTCAAGGCTGCTGGTTATCCTTCTGCTGAAATTTCATATAAAACCATGCAGGCTGTAAAGCGGGAAGTCCTGCAGGCAGATGTCATTTTTGTCCAGGATTTGGCTGTTTTAGGAGCTCTTGCAATACATTACGGAAAGAAATACGGAAAGAAAGTTGTTGTTTATGTCCACCAGCTTGCATGGGACCAGCTGGCTGCAGTTAAAACCAAATCTCTCAGGCTTAAAAGAATCATTTCTGCAGTAGGCATCAGGGCTGCAAAGTCTCTTTACAAGAAATGCAATGTTGTGCTTCTGCCCTCGAGGGGAGTGGCTCAGTCTCTTGAAAGGCAGGGAATAAGGGGAAGAAGAGCCATAGTCAGGCTTGGAGTCGACACAGACATGTTTGCTCCTGCAAAAAATAAGCAAGCGAGCAAGCTGAAAATAAAAATATCTAAGGATAAAATTGTAATAGGCTACTGCGGCAGGATAAGCAAGGAAAAAGATTTGGGAACATTGCTTGAAGCATTCGAGACTTTAAAGAAAAAGCACAGTAATTTGTACCTTTTGTTAGTTGGAGACGGCGAAGATGATGAGAAGAAGCGCTTCAATGGATTGAAGGATGTTAAAATAACAGGCTTCAAGGAAAATGTTATTCAATATTATCAGGCAATGGATATTTTCGTGCTTTCCTCGCTTACTGAAACAACATCATTGGCAACAATGGAAGCGCTTTCGTGCGGAATTCCTGTGATTGTGACGCCTGTCGGAAGAGTCAAGGAGTATGTGCATTCAGGCTATAACGGATTTTTTTTCCCGAAAAACAGTGCAGCAGCGCTTTCTGAAAAGCTGAATTATCTGATACGCAATCCTGAACAGCGCATAGCCATGGGAGAGCGCGCAAGAAAGAGCATGATAGGAAGAAGCTGGAAGAGAACAGTTGCGAAACTGATAAGGATATTCAATGATCTTGAAGTGTGATTAGTGTATTTGTTTAGCATCTCGAAATGCTTGAAATTGATTCTAGAGCTGACATCTCCCGTAGGGAGCATCCCCTCTGTCAGCCTGATAACATAGAATGACAGCATTTCGCCTTAGTGATGCTAAACAAATAATAATTACTCCTCAATTCTGTAGAATATTATGAATGATATTATGAAAAATGGGAGCAATGCAATCATTGCAATTCTTTGATTTGCAGTTACCGATGATACCACCCCGAATAAAACAGGTCCTGTCGTGGCTGCCACCTTGCTTGCGAAGCCGTTGAATCCGAAAAACTCGCATCTCTTTTTCTTTGGTATGATTTTTGTCAGCCATGAGCGTGCTATTGCCTGGCTTGAGCCTATTACAAGCCCGACTAATACTGCAACAAAATAAAAGACTGTTTTGGATGTTGCAGTTGCTGACAATATCACAATTAATGCCCAGACTGCTATAGTAAACAGCAAAATCTTTTTTGAGCCTTTCTTGTCGCTGAGCCATCCGAAGAAGATTGCGCAGGGAAAGCCTATGAGCTGCATAAGTATCAGCAGTAATGTTATTTCTGAAACAGAGAATGAAAGTGTTGTCTTGGCATAAATCGACACAAAGGCAAACAATGTTACAAGCGCATCATTGATGAAGTAGAATCCAACAAGGAACCAGGCAATTTTCTTGTGTTTCTTTATGTCCTTGATTGTGCTGAGTACATTCCTTATGCCTATCTTGACTACTGAGAAGAATGATTTTTTTACTCTGATTTTTTTATGCTCCTTGATAAAAATGAATGCAGGCAATGAAAACACTAAGAAGAACAGCGCAGTCAGCGGGAAAGTCAGTTTGTATAATGCTAAATTGCCTTCAATCCCCCCGCCATAAAGCGGCCTTAAAGCAAGCATAGCAACTATTCCTCCGACATAACCTAAGCCCCAGCCAAGTCCAGATATCCTTCCAACAGTCTCATCTGAAGAAACATGCATAAGGAAAGAGTCATATAAGACAAGCGCTAATTCATAGAAAAGATTTGTTATTATGAAAATCATCGCAGAAACAAGCAGCATATTCGAGCCTGTAAAATATAACAAAGCAGTCCCGATCATCGATATGATGCTGAAAATTATGAATTTTCTTTTCCTTTGGGTGTCGTAATCAGCTATTGCGCCTATTATTGGAGACAATAATGCGCCAATAAGTATTGATATGCTGATTGAAAGCCCCCACCAGAAATCGCCATAAGCGCCTTTCGCTATGACCTCCTTGAAATACAGCGGGAAGACAAAGCTCATTATTATCATATAATATCCAGAATTCGAAAAATCATAGAATGCCCATGATATTGCTTCTTTTTTGCTCACGTCTTTAAAAAAGTTTTTTAGAAAAGACATTTATACCTTTAGAGAAACAACATTGCTTACTCCATGCTCATCCATTGAAACGCCGTAGAGCGTGTCTGCTTCTCCTATCAACGAATCATTGTGCGATATTATCACATACTGCGCCTTATCAGAATATTTTCCTATGAGCTTTGCAAGCTTTTCTGAATTTCTTTTGTCAAGCGCTGCATCAACCTCATCAAGCACGTAGAATGATGCAGGGTCATGCTCCTGTATTGCAAATATGAATGCGAGCGCTGTCAATGTCTTTTCTCCGCCTGACAATGACCTGATATCTAGGAATTTGTTTCCGGAAATCTTGACTTTTACAAACAGTCCGCCTTCGAACGGCGAGTCCTTGTTTTCAAGCACAAGATTTGCCTCTCCTTTTGTTGACAATGCTGAGAATATGCTCTTGAAATTCTCGTTTACAACATCGAACGTTTTCATGAAGAGCTCTTTCTTCTTTGATTCAATCTCATTCATTAAAACCAGGACATCCTCTTTCTCGAGTTTCAGTTTCTCTTTTCTGTTTACAAGCTCATTGTATTCTTTCTCAACAAGCTCGTAAATCTCAAGCGATCTCATATTTACGTTTCCAATCTTCGCAAGGAAGCTTTCGTCATTCTTTATTTCCTTTGTCAGCTCTTCCTCGTTGGCGTGCTTCAGCAGCTCTACTCCTGCATACTGCTCGAATTCCTTCTGCAGCCCTGCAAGCTCTGCTCCAACCCTTGCATTCTCAAGCGAGATTGTGTTCATCTTAATCTCAACCTGCCTTGAATCATCATAGATTGTTTCAACCTTCTCTTCTTTCTTCTTTATCTCTTCGTCAATCTTTGTTCTCTGCGTGAATAAATCTTTGAACTTGCCGTAGAATTCCTTCTCAACCTTCTCTTTTTCCTTGAGAGTTGATTCCAAGCCCTTCATTTTCTCATTTAAGCTTGTTATCTCATTCTTGAAATTCTCCTCTTCCTTGTCATGCTGCTTGAGTATTCTTGCAATGTTGTCCTTTTCAGGAATAAGCATGGTCTGTACCTGGACATCGATATTTTTTGCATCCGACTGCAGCTGCACAAGCTTGCCTGAAAGCTCCTTGCTCTTCTCGTCAAATGCGTTGAGTTCTGCAACAAGTATCGGGCTTCGCAACGAATTGATTTTCTCTCTCAATTCCTGCCTCTTAATCTTGTTTTTTGCCAGCTCGCTGTTGCAGCCGCTAATTTTTAATCCAATGTCCTGTATCTCTTTTTCAGCATCTTTTGTTTCCTTGCTGATGTCTTGCTTTAATTTCCTGTTGACATCAACATCGCCTGCTTCCAGATGCAGTGATTTCTCAATCTTGATTACCTCTCCTTCGAGGTTTGCCTTGAATGTCCTTAATCTTGTGATATGCTCCTCATTTTCTGATTTCTTCCTTTCCAATCCTCTAATGAGTGTTGTCAAATCTGCAATCATGCTTTCATAATTCTTTATTCCGTCAGAAACCTCTGACTCCTTGAAGCTCAGTCCTGCACCGCTTCTCTGCCTGTATCCGCCCTGCATGGCGCCGCTTGTCTCTGCGACATCTCCGTCAAGTGTTGTCATCTTGATGCTTCCTATGCCTATTTCTCTGGCAACATCAATGTTGTCAACAACTAACGTCTCGCCGAATATGAATGAGAAAACATTCTTGAATTTGGAATCATATTTTATGAGTTCTGTTGCAAGCCCGTGAGCTCCTGAATTCTTCTTGTACTTGTCCAAGTCTTCAGGAACCTTTCTCGGCCTTATTTTGTTGAGCGGGAAGAATGTTGCTGTTCCGAACTTGTTGTCTTTCAGGTAATGTATGCATTCTGATGCAACCTTGTCATCTTCCACAACAATGCCCTTGATTTTGTTTCCTGCAGCAACTTCAAGCGCAAGAGCGTATTTAGAGCTTACCTCTCCAAGTTCAGATACTGTGCCGTAAATTCCCCTTATTTTTCCTTTCTGCGCAATTATTTTCTTTACAGCCATGTCTCCGAGTAGAGTTTCCTGTATTCCTGCATTTCTTGCGTTTAGCCTTGCAAGCTCTTCTTCGGATTTTGCAAGCCTTTTTCTGGCATCTCCCAACTGGGCTGCATACGAAGAATCCTGATTGAGCCTGTCATTAAGCTCTGCTGTCGATTTTTTGAACTCATCCCTTTTTTTCTTCAAGTCATCAAGCTGGTCCTTGTTTTCTTTTTCAATCTGAAGGACTTTTGCAATCTTTTCATCGATTGCCTGTATCTGGAAGTCCAGCCGGTCTTTCTTTCTGAGAAGTTCCTGCTGCTCCTGCCTGAAGTTCTGGATTTCCTTCTGCTTTTCTTCAGCAGTCTTGTCCAATGTGTCAATCTCTTTTTCAATATCTGCCACATTGTCGAGCTGGTGCTTCTTCCTGAATTCTGCGAGCTTGGCTGTTACCTGCGCTTGCTCCTTTTCAACAGATGATATTGTTTTCTGGATTTCTTTCTTGTCATTCTCGAGATTTTTTATCTTGTCTTCTGTTTCCTTGATGTTCTGCTTAAGCTGCTCTCTTCTTGTTTTCAGCTTTTCAATCTCTCCCTTGTATGATTCAAGTTTTGACAGTGTTGTTGCGAGTTCTATCTTTAGCTGTTCGACTTCCTTGTGGACTGTGAGCTGTTCTTTCTCTCCTTTCTGCTCGATTTCAGCATTTATTTTTGATATGTCCTCTTTCTTCTTCTGTATCTCATTCTTTATTCCTGCAATTTTTTCATTTATCTCTTCGAGCTTCTTCTGCTGGACAGAAATTTTTGATTCGTAATCTTTCTTCTCATCATCTTTCTTAGTTATCTGCATGTGAAGCAGGGTTGCCTTGTTCTGGTTTATGCGCTTCATGATATCCTGATATTTCAGCGCCTGGTCCCTGTCCTTTTTCAAGTCCTTGAGATATCCATCTCTTTCCTTGAGTATTATGTCTGCTTCCCTTAACTGTTCCTCAACTTTCTGAAGCTCATTAAGCGCTTTCTGCTTCTTGTCTTCATAGATTGAGATGCCTGTGATTTCTTCAACTAGCCCGCGCCTTTCGATTGGCGACATCTCTACAAATCTTATTATGTCTCCTTGCAGAATTATGTTGTAGCCTTCTGGGTCAATCTTTGCAACAGCAAGCAAATCAATAACTTCCTGTCTTGTCCTAGTCTTGTCATTAATCTTGTAGATGCTGCCGTTAGGCCTGACTATTCTTGAAATCTTGACTTCACTGACGTCTAAAGGAAACGTTTTCTTGGAATTGTCGAAGAATATTGAAACCTCACCCTGCTTTGCAGGATCTTTAGTCTTTCCGCCGTTGTAGATGAGGTTTTCAGACTTCTCAGCCCTCATGGCTTTTGCAGAAGACCTTCCCAAGACAAAGCATAGTGCATCAAGAACATTGGACTTGCCGCTTCCATTAGGGCCAAGAATACAGTTAAACCTGTCTCCAAATACGAGCTCTGTCCTCTTTGCAAATGATTTGAAACCGTGCAAGACAAATTTGTTTATCTTAGTCAACTAAAACCCCTCTTCAATGCCTTAAAAGGACAAGAAACAGTATTTAAATATTGCTATTTATAATAGAAGACCGAAGTAGTTAATATGATTTTTCGGTCTTCTAAATATAATAGCGGTCAAAAAATGTCAAAATTTAAGTCCGCTATTATACTTTTTAAATGAAAGGCTTTTTATATTATAAATGATAAATTAGCTGCATGAGAGGTGCAATAGCTGTTCTTTTGGTATTGGTGCTGGTATTGCCTGCATTTGCGCAGAATTTCAGCGATGCTGGCTGTGACTCAATGTCCAATCAAAATGCGAGGGACACCTGCTACAACCAGCTTGCAGGCACTACTGAAAATCCTGAATACTGCAGGATGATTCTTGAGGACAATCTTGGTGTTGAGCCTGCGCTTTGCTTTTCCAATCTTGCGCAGCTGAAAAACAGCCACTCTATTTGTTATATGATAAAAGATAAAGCTGCGCGCGAGTCCTGCCAAGATAAGGTAACTCCTGGATTTAACGGAGATACCCTGTACTTCGTTCTAAGAGAGAATGCAATCCTACTAATATTCGCAATAGTAATAATTGGCTATGTGATTTATCATTTCATCAGGCAGAACAAGAGAAAGCATGGAAGCGGAGACTTCTACGAGCACTTCCGTTAAGAATACATCTTCTCAACATTAGCCTTGTCAACAGGCTCTACTTGTTCAAACATTGTCTTTAACCCTGTCTTAAGTGAAGCTTCATCAGACACCATGCTGTGGGTGTGTGGGAATATTATCCATGCTTTGTCATCCTTTGCATAAGGGTTGACAAAGTATACGCTGAGGAAGGTTATGTTCGCCAGCTTATCCCACATCTTAAGTATGAACTCAAAATTCTCTTTTGTGTTGAAGACGACAATGCTGAAATGGTCTGTATTGTTTGTCTCTTTCAGGATATCATCAATATTGCTCAGGAACGGCCTGATGTAAAACGTCTGCTTCTTGTGCTTGTATGTAGCTATCAAATAGCTGTCTTTCGACTCTATGCTTACTAATTTCTTCAGAATTATGTCTTTATTCTTTATGTGGTTCGTAGTCCACTCCTTCAAAAATCCAATAATGTCTTTGGCTGCCATCCTCTTTGATGAATATACATGCTTCTTGTTTTTTAAATGTTTTTATTTTTCTTATAGTATAATGCCGACATAATATTTATAAAGAGGCTTATTACCATTTTCTTTATGGTCAAGGGCCAAGTGGTGAGCGGGCAGTTTGGCGAGATACTCGTCAGGCAGAAAAGCGGTGAGCAGATTGAGATAGGAGAGCTTCTTTTCGCAGAATCCAACAATTCTCACATGATTCTTCAAGTGTATGATTTGGTTTATGGAAGCCAGCTTACCCAGCAGCAGCTGGAGCTGATTTCTGGAATGAAGCTTGAGGAGAATACTGACATGGAGTTCATGAATGCAGAGCTCAGGAACTATGTCCTGGCGAAAGTAAAAACTCTTTTGACTATTAATGATAAAGGAACTCATATTCCTAAACAGCTTCCTGACTTCTTTTCAAATGTTCGCGAAGTCAGAAAAGATGATTTAGGATTCATAACAAAGCCAAATGATCCCTTATTCCTTGGAAAATTGCGTTCAGGCTCGCATATGATTGATATTGATGTTTCTCTCGAAGGTGTAAAAGTATTGCAGCATCATATACTGATTGCTGCAACAACAGGCAGGGGAAAATCAAATTTAGTCAAGTCGATGCTTTGGAATATTCTTGACACAGATTACTGCGGGATTTTAGTGTTGGATCCGCACGACGAGTATTATGGAAGGAACTCTTTCGGGCTGAAGAATCATTCACGCAGAGATAAGGTTGTTTACTATTCAAAAACTCCTGTTACTGGCGGAAGAAGCCTTAAGGTTAACCTGAAAACCATCAAGCCAGGGCATTTCAATGGTGCTGTGAACTGGAGCGATGCACAGACTGAAGCGCTTTACGCTTATTACAAGAAATATGGTGACGAATGGATTGAGGCGATACTTCTCGAGAAAGAGATAGAGCATTTCATGGAAGGCACAACAGGCGTTGTCAGAAGAAGGATGATGAGCTTACTGGACTTGTATGTCCGAGACGGGCAAATATTCAGCAACGGAATATTTGACACAACTTCAGGATTCACAACAATAAAAGATATTGTCAATGATTTGGAAAACACAAAGGTTGTAGTTGTTGACACTTCTGCATTCACAGGAAGCTCTGAAATTTTAGTCGGCTCTCTGATTGTTAATGAAGTGTTTGGAAGATATAAGCATCACAAACTAGCAGGAACTCTTGACAAGAAGCCAGTTATTTCAATTGTATTGGAAGAAGCTCCACGCGTTCTCGGAAAAAATGTTCTGGAGCAGGGCTCGAATATTTTTGAAACAATCGCAAGAGAAGGAAGAAAGTTCAAGATAGGATTGACAGCTATCACACAATTGCCATCATTGATTCCGCGAGAGATACTTGCGAACATGAACACTAAAATAATTCTTGGATTGGAAATGGGCCCTGAACGTCAGGCGATAATCGAAAGCGCTTCACAGGATTTGTCAGAAGATTCCAGAAATATAGCAGCGCTTGATAAAGGAGAAGCAATAGTGACAAGCAATTTCTCAAGATTCGCATTGCCGATAAAGATTCCGTTGTTTGAAGAATCAGTTAAGCATCCTAATCAGAAGCCGATACAATCATACCAGAAAGAGTATTTGGGAATACAGATAGTTTAGTTCTCGACGGATGCGTTTAAAATCGCCATTTATGGCCAGTGAGCTAATAGCAAATCGTAAGACAACACTTTTGATGCTCCATTAGAAATTACTGCGATTGGAGCAGGCGAACGAGATTTTAAACGCACCATTATCGACGGAAAGATTTATAAACCTCCTCTTAGAAATGGCTGTTTTGGGTGGATTATTATGATAAACAAAGCTATTATTTTTGCAATTGGTTTGCCTTTGCTGGCAGGATGCACGCAATGGACTAATTTAGATTATATGTCCGATGCCAATAGCAGGGCAACTTATGAAGTCTTTAGATTCAAGGATACTGTCAGGGAAAAATTCGCGTTTAGGGATAGGACAAGGAAGGACTGCTATCTGAAAGTTTATTCAGAAGAAGAATCAAATGATGGAATTCCTAAAAGAAAAATAGCAGTTGGATACCACACGAAAAAATGCGCTCCTGAACAGATGCCTAAGGAACTGTCAGGAGTTGTCGATGTTCTGTACAGGAATACAGCCTGCGAAAACCAGAAATGCTCGGTAGGGCAGCAAATGGACATCACATGCACGCAGGAAGGCGAGACTTTCGAATGCTTTTCAGGATTTGTTTTTCCAGATAAGAAAGACAACTATAATTTTACTTACGCTCCGTCAGGAACACTTAGCCATATGAAAGATCTGGTTGACCAAGTTCTGCAGGTTCCAAGGCAAAGGAAGTAATTATACACAACATATAAAAAGCGGATTTGCTAAACTCATTCTATGAAGTTCGCCCATTTCGCAGATGTGCATATCGGAAGCTGGAGGGATCCAAGACTCAAGGATTGCTCTACACAGGCTTTCAACAAAGCAATAGATTTATGCATTTCTGAAAAGGTTGATTTTGTTCTGATAGCTGGTGATTTGTTCAACACTTCAATGCCTGCTATCGATGGGCTGAAAGTTGTCACAAGAAGATTCAAGGAATTATCTGATTTAAGCATCCCAGTTTATATCATAGCAGGAAGCCATGACTTCTCTCCTTCAGGCAAGACAATGATTGATGTCCTAGAAGAAGCAGGATTGGTTAAAAATGTTGTGAAAGGCTCTATTGTTGATAACAGATTGCGATTGAACTTTACTGTAGACAAAAAAACAGGAGCAAAAATAACAGGAATGCTTGGCAGGAGAGGAATGCTTGAGAGGCAGTTCTACGAATCTTTGGATTTGTCTGCTTTAGAAAATGAGCCTGGCTTCAAGATTTTCATGCTTCACACTGCATTGTCTGAATTCAAGCCTAAAGACTTGGACAAAGTCGATGCAACTCCATTATCTTATCTGCCGAAGGGCTTCAATTATTACGCAGGCGGACACGTGCATTATATTTTCGAGAAGAACGAGCCTGGCTACGGGCTAATAACCTACCCTGGGGCCTTATTCCCTGCAAATTTCAAGGAGATGGAAGAGTTTGGGCATGGAGGATTGTATATTGTTGATGAAAAATCATCGAAATATGTTCCGATAACGCTTTTTGAAAGGATTGCGTTTAATATAGACTGCAAGGGAAGGAAGCCAAAAGATGTTGAGCAGGAATTATTGAACAAGATAAGTTCATCGCAATTGCAGAATGCGATAGTTACATTAAGATTATCTGGTAAATTATCAGAGGGAAAGACTTCAGACATAGACTTCAAGAGGATATTCGACTTGATATATTCAAAAAATGCGTACTTTGCGATGCGAAACACGAACGCTCTCGAGTCAGAAGAGTTTGAAGAGATAAAAATAGATGCAGACTCTATAGAGGAAATAGAGGAAAGGATTATAAAAGAGCATCTCGGGCAGATAAAGATTGATAATGAGGAGCAGCTTGTCAAGGATTTGATGAAGATTCTGAACAAGGAAAAGCTCGAAGGCGAGAAGAATGCTGATTTCGAGAAACGAATTGTGGAAGAGATGAGGGAGTTTGTGAATTAAAATGTTAACAATATCTATCGATGGGCTTGTCCGAGAACAGAGAGATCTGCTGCTTGCTGCTGAATCTGTGATGAAAAATGCATATAATCCTGTATCAAGATATTATGTCGGTGCAGCGGTGCTGACAAAATATGGAAATATGTTTAAGGGAACATTCATGGAAAATTCATCTCTAGGGCTGACTATCTGCGCAGAGCCTGCTGCGATAATGACAGCAAACAGTGTCGGACAAAGAATTTTTCGTTCAATAGCAGTGATAGGTGCTGGGATGGATTTTGAATCAAAAGAGCCTGTTACGCCATGCGGAAGATGCAGGCAGATAATATCTGATTTTGCACAGTTGGCAGAATATGACATCGAACTAATATGTTCAAACACGAGGAAGGACAAGATATTCCTTACAACAATCAGCGAATTGCTTCCTTATGCATTTGGTCCAAAAGACCTTAATCTTGATATTTCGCGCTTTCGGACATAGAAACCTTTATTAACTGATTTTTATTTTATTCTTTTATGATAGACCTAAGAAAAATTCTGATAATATTCATAATTGCTGTTTTATTTACAACGCTGAGTTTCTCTGTTAGCTGGATGATTAATCCATCGCCTAAATATGAGGACTATTGCAAATATTATGATTACAACAAGCCGATGGCAATACCTGTCGCTCCCAACTGTACAAAAATAGTTGAGCCGACAGAGGCAGAAGGCAAAAACTGCGTAGACTCGCATGGTTATGTAGAATATACTTACGATGCTTCAGGATGCGCCACTAAATGGAATTGCAACACCTGCCAGTATGCTTTCGACCAAGTAACAAAAGAGCATGATTATGTTCTGTTCTTGGTAAATTCGATAATGGGATTGATTGCGATAGCGCTTGGATTGTATCTTCCGCTTTCAAAGAACGCATTAAACCAGTGGATGTCAACAGGATTCATGCTCGGCGGGCTTATTTCATTGTTCACAGGAACAGTGATTTACTTCTCAGAGCTTGGAAGGTATGTCAGGCCTGTAGTAATATTCGTCGAACTTGCGCTTGTGGTATATATTGCGTATAGAAAGATAAAGAAGTGATTAGATGAATACTTTTTTAATTTTTTTATGGGTTTATGCAGCTTTTATAGCAACATCTTTCTGGGAAGCATATGTCGAAGGAAGGCATGCCTGGGATGAGGGCAAGCTAGGATGGAAGCTTAAGTTCAGAGGCAAAGTTCTGTTCACAGCATACCACTTTTGGCTGTTCATTGTGATGTATCCTTTGCTTTTATCTTTGCCTCTAATAATATATGGATTTAATTTGAGGCTTTTCGGAATACTGCTAAGCGCGTACTTTACAGGATGCCAAATAGAAGATTTCTTCTGGTTTGTCGTAAACCCTGTGTTTAAGCTTAAAGACTGGAACCCGAAAAAAGTAACTTGGTATCCATGGATTAAATCAATCCATATTCCATTATACTATGTGATTGGAATTATTGCCGCACTGCTGTCATGGTATTTCTTGTGGCGTTAAACAGAAATCTTTATTAATAAACAGCCTAAATTCTTATCTTATGGCGGCCATTGTATAATGGTAGTATAGGAGCCTGTGGAGCTCTTGGCCCGAGTTCGATTCTCGGTGGCCGCCCTTATGCACAAAATAATAGCCTTGCTTGTATTCTGCATATTTCTTGTTTCCTGCGCTAAAGAACTTTCTTCTAATGACGAACAGTTCTGCCAGATTGACGAGCACTGCGCCTGCGGAGCTCATTACAAGACAGGAGACTGTTTTGTGGGAAATAAAAATTATGTCAATGTAAGCAAACAGTGCCCTGATTTTTGTGGCGGAATAGCTAATAATTTAGTTTTAAAATGCCTTAACAACAAATGCCAGCAGATATCAAAGATGAGGAACGATGAACTGCATGCCTGCAATTCAGATGCAGACTGCGTCCCGATGCCTGGCTGCACCCCAACAGACTGCATAAACATAAATTCTTCC
>CAIVOO010000149.1 GCA_903907555.1 uncultured archaeon
ATCATTATTAGTTTTAATCGCATAGCCCTCCTCAAAATAACTGCTTCTGGCAAACTAAGCGCTGCAGTTGACATCATGAATGCCAACGCTGTTCCAAGCGGGATTCCTTTCGCGAATAATTCAGCTGCTATCGGCAGTATCGCAACGCAGTTCGCATACATTGGAACTCCCAGAACAGTCGCTATGGGAACTGTCAATATACCACCTTTGCTTATGATGCTTTGAATAAATTCTTGCGGAATGTAATTATGTATTCCAGCTGCAACTCCAACTCCTATGAGAATCCACAGACACAATCTTTTGACGATTGATGTCGCTTCATTAATTCCAAACACAAATCTATTCTTTAATGTAAATTTTACATCTTTTGTTGATATTTTTTCTTTAAACAAACTCTTATCAAGATATTTTTCAAGCTTCGTCCTCCCTAAAATCATGCCTGCAATTACACCTATTAAGATTCCGCATAGAACATATGCAACTGTAATCTTCCATCCGAAGAATCCCCACATAAGAACAACCAAATACTCATTAACAAGAGGAGAAGTCACTAAGAATGAGAACGCAGCTCCCAGCGGAACACCTGCTTTAAGGAAACTTATGAATATTGGTATTGAGGAGCAGGAGCAGAATGGTGTTGCAGCGCCAAATAATGACGCAAGCGTGTTGCTTGCTATTGTTTTTCTGCCGGAAAGCCATTTCCTCATCTTTTCTTGAGGTATGAATGTTCTTAAGAAACCAATAATTGCAATCAAAACAAACAAAAGTATGATTATTTTCGCTGAATCCGCGATAAAAAAGTTTAATGATTGCCCAAATCTCGATTCAGGGCTAAGCCTTAGAAGAGTATATACTAACCAGTCAACAGCTACTTGGAGCATTTACCTTCACAGCAGGAGCACTTCTTCTCTTTTGACTTCTTTTCCAGCTTTTCGTCTAGCCTATCGAACAATTTCGCAAAGAAACCTTTCTTTTTTTCAGTCATGAAGAAAGAAGCGGATAAATGTTTATAACCTTTTCTCTATAAACTATAATCCAAACATTTATAAATTTTAGAATCATCAATCAGAGCAATGGAAGATCAAATAGAAACTGTTGAAGGCGAGGAGTGCCCGATTTGCCACGAAAAGACATGCACTCTCACGCAGATGCGCAGGATGATTCCATGGATTGACAAGGACATTCCTATATTTGTTTTCTCTATGACATGCTCAAGCTGCAAGTATCACAAGTCTGATGTTGAATTCGAGCAGGAGGGCGAGCCTGTCAAATATACATTGGATGTTGAGTCTGAAGAGGACATGAAGATTCGAATTATAAAATCCGGTGAAGGGACTGTCAAGATTCCTCACATAATGACTATCGAGTCAGGTCCAACGTCAAACGGTTACATTACTAATGTCGAAGGCTTGCTGAAAAGGGTGGAGCAGGCGATAAAGCAGGCGATGGAAGCTTCTGAAGAAGAGGAAGACAAGAAAAAGATGAAGAACATGCTGAAGAAGCTTACAAAGATAATGTGGGGCCAGGAAAAACAGAGAATAATAATAGAGGATCCGACAGGAAATTCTGCAATTATATCACCTAAGGCTGTCAAATCAAAATTATAAATACCTTGCTGCTATTTCTGCAAGCTCGCTTCTTTCTGTCTTGTTGAGAACAATGTAAGCGAACCTGTTCTGCCCTTTTAGCCTGTTTGTTGTGTAAATCAATCCGTTGCTCAGTTCATCAAGATAATTGGTGTCTATCTGATATGGATCTCCTGTAAGGACTATCTTCGCGTTTTTTGCTGCGCGTGTAACTATTGATTTCACTTCGAGAGGGGTAAGATTCTGAGCTTCTTCTATTATGATGAACTGTTCAGGCATGTTTCTTCCCCTAATATGGGTGAGAGCGTCAACTTCAAGCAATCCTGATTCTGTGAGATATTCATACTTACCCATTTCTTTGCCAGATTTTTTTCTGCCTTTTTCTTCACTTTGGGGGTTAGTAGCATCGAGAGCATCCTTTATTGACATGAGCCACGGCGCCATTTTTTCTTCCTTGTCTCCTGGGAGATATCCTATATCTCCTTGTACCGCAACTATTGGCTTGAATACGCATACTTTCTTGTAGCTGAAAAGTTCTTTGTTGTCTTCAACAGTCTGTTCAATTCCTGCTGCAAGCGCAAGCAATGTTTTTCCTGTCCCTGCCATTCCAATCAGGCTGACAGCGTGTATTTCAGGATCAAGAAGCGCTTCCATTGCAAAATATTGTTCCACATTTCTCGGTTTTATTCCGAAAGCTGTAAAATGTCCTCTCTTGAGTTTGACAAGCCTTCCTTCAACATATCTTGCAAGTCTCATCATCGCATATTCTGTCGGATTGGTTTCCCATGAACGGAAGTCCTTCCCTTCTTTTTCAAGAACAACAAATTGGTTTGTAAAAAGATTTTTGGATTCAAATGCCATCTGCCCTTTCTTTTCAAATTCAAGAATAGCTTTTTCATCAAGAGTTAATCTTGGCTGCGAGGATATTATCTGCTCAAAGCTCGCTCCTTTCTTGTCATGTTTATAATCCTGCGCTTCTATCATTCTTGAACGCGCTCTGACATAAAGGCTTGTGTCTTGCGTGACTAGAATAACATTGCTTCCCTGTTTTCTTTTCTTGGCAACTCTCGCCATGAGATAGTTGTCTGTATGGGGAACGCCTGTTTTGTATTCGGGCTTCAGTTTCAAATCTTTCATCACGTCGCTAACATCATCCCCTTCGATTATAAGATTTCCAAGGCTGGGTCCGAGTTTTATGCCTTTGTCGAAATCAGGATTTTTTTCAATCAAGGCTTTTATTGTCCTGACAGCCTCCCTGGCATTTGTGTTCCTTATGTCTTTGCCTTGCTTCTGCAGGTCCAGCTCGTCAATAACTTCGACAGGAATCACAACATCGTTGTCTTCAAACGCGTAGATCGATTGTGGATCATGCATTAAGACGCTTGTATCAAGAACGTATACTTTTTTTTCTCCAACCAACTAACCCACCTTTATTTGTTGTAGTTCGTGCAGAATTCTGTTGTATTCTTTGAATAATGACCATTTGTACTGTGTGATTGTTCCCTTCTCCTTAAGATATTCATCCGCGCCCTTCTTGACTGCTTCGCCGATTTTCCTGAAAGTTTCTGGGTTTGGGGCGGCTCTTATCAGTTTATACAGCACTCCTTCCACTGTTCCGGCTGCGTAAGTCCTTTCAATTTCTCCCAGAACAGGATCCTTTGCAAGATCTTCCGGTTTTCTTTTCATTATCTCTACATCTTTCAGTAAATTGTAGAGTTCAATCCTTACAGACTGTTGGAACATTCTTTTCTTCGATCTCATCCCTTCTTCATCTACATCGTATGCGTGAGACAATAAGTATGCTGGCTTCACTCCAAAAACAATATTGCAGAAATATTTTCCGATATGTTCCTCATTTGATATGTACTGAGATCTGTCAGTATGCTCGCCTCTCATCACAGGTTTCATCAAGTCTGAAATAAGATTAGAAATATCATTGTAGGTTCTAGGATCGTGCGTAAGATTATGCTCCTCATCCCCCTTTCTATCTCTCATAATAGCGGGTGTAATAACAACCTTTTTTTAATATTTTCTTTTCTGCGATAGTGACGACTTTTTGCCCGACTTAGGAACTCACAGAAACATTTATAAATAAATCCCTTAATTTCATATATAGATTACTATCTGAGGTGTTTTTATGACTACAAAAGTTGTTGGGGCAAACACAATAAAAGAAGGCAGCTACATGATGATGGACGGCGCTGCCTGCAAGGTGCTTAGTGTTCAGGTTTCAAGGCCTGGAAAGCACGGGCACGCAAAATTCAGGATTGAAGGCGTTGGCATAATTGATGGAAAAAAGAGAGAAGAAGTCATGCCGGGGCATGATGTTGAAGTTCCAATCATCGAAAAAAAATCCGCACAGGTGCTGTCAATCAACGGCGACATGGCTAATGTGATGGATGAGGAGACATTCGAGACATTTGATTTGAAGATAGCAGAAGAATTGAAGGGCCAGGTTGTTGAGGGCTCTCACATATTATATTGGCAAGTGCTTAATGACAAGTTAATGAAACAGATTAAGCCGTCTGAGTAGGTGAAAAATGGTAAAATTCGCAGAAGCAGATGCAAGATTGTTCAAGAGCGTATTTGTTTGCAGGCATTGCAAGACAAAGATGAAGGCATTGAACATGAAAGTAATGGCAAGCCAGATTAACTGCAGAAAATGCGGTGCAAGATATCTGCGGCCAATTAAGAAGAAGTAAAAATGAATTTTGAAGGGATATCAGCCATTGTTTTTGTCGTGCTGGTATCAGCATTCTTATTTTTCAGAAGAAAAAAAATCAAGATAGAAAAAGTCCTCTATCCTGCTGTATACTTCATACTTTACAGGACAAAGCTCGGGATAAAGCTTATGGACAGGATTGCACAGAAGTGCAGGAAAACCTGGCATTATTTCAATTACTTTTCTATAGGATTGGGATTTTTAGGAATGGCTGCAATATGCTTCCTGCTCCTGCACAATTTATATAGCATATTTTTTATTCCAGGAGCAGTCTCAGGAGTCGGGCTTGTTCTTCCATTCAAAGTCAAGGGAGCATTCTTTGTTCCGTTCTTCTACTGGATTATCGCAATTCTTGTCATAGCGACTGTACACGAGTCATTCCACGGAATAATCGCAAGATACTACAACATAAAACTCAAGTCAAGCGGATTCGCATTCCTTGCGATACTCGCTCCAATAATACCAGCAGCATTTGTCGAGCCAGATGAAAAAACTCTTTTCAAAAGGCCTGTAAAGCAGCAGCTTGCAGTATTCTCAGCAGGAGCAACATCTAATATTATTCTTGGAGCTGTTTTTCTGCTAATTATCTTATTTGTAGTTCAGCCGCTTACATCAAGCATGTTCCAGGGCCAGGTGAGTGTGGCTGAAGTCACTAAAGGCGCTCCAGCAGACCTGGCAGGATTGAAAGTCGATGAAACATTGGTATTTGTTGATGATGTTATGATAAACTCATCAGACGATTTCATCAATGTCATGGCAAACAAGACTCCTGGAAGCAATATTCAAATTAAGACTGACTCAAAAAATTATGCAGTAACGCTTGCCAAGAATCCGAAAAATGAATCAAAATCATATATTGGAATATCAATCTTGCAGAAATCAGTTCCTACAGAAGCTGCGAAACAGAAATATGGGGGATTCATTCCAGCAGCAATACTCTGGCTGACAGGACTGTTCTTTTTCCTTTACGTGCTGAATTTGGGCATAGGATTGTTCAACTTGGTTCCAGTAGGCCCGATAGACGGCGGAAGGATGCTCAATATAGCGCTTAAAAAATATTTCAAGAAGAACGGAGCAAAAATCTTTAAGTTTGTATCAATCTTATTCCTTCTAGTGATAATAATAAATATTGCGATGAGCTTTATCAAATAAAGTGTTTGTTTAGCATCACTAAGGCGAAATGCCATTATTCTATGTCATCAAACTGACAGAGGGGATGCTCCCTACGGGAGATGTCAGCACTTTGTTATACGTCGAGCATTTCGAGATGCTAAACAAATACTAAATAAGAATTAGGCCAATGTGATTTTCTTAACCTTTTCTTTGACATAATGCTGCTTTATCAGGTATGCAGCAAGCTTTTCAGCATTTACATATTCTCTTTGAACAGTCGCATATATCTTTTCATCTTTAACATAAGTTTTCTTGTGCTTCTGTTTGAATTTTTCAACATTTTTCTTGTTGGCTACAGGAGGCCCTTCCCATTCCATAGTCTTTTCCAAGTCTTTTTTGTCCACAACAATCCACATAACTGCCATTTTCTCGTCAGGCCAGCTCCAGTTTGAATCAATAAGAGCAAAATCATGTCTTGCAAGCTCACCGCGCAGGTATTCAAGGACTTTTACAACCTTTGAGCCGACAATATCTGATTTTCCGCTGAAAGGCGTTATGTCGAGAGCAATGACTTTATAGTTCTTGTATTTTTTCTTTATATCAGTTATTGAGAATTTCTTCTTAACAAAAAATTCTTCTGACGGGTGCTTAAGGAATTCCTGCGCCTGGCTGATGAACAGATCAAATTTTTCCTTGTTAATAGAAGCAGAAGCATTCCTTCCAGGATCTATAGGATCAACAACTATAAGCGGACTTTCTATCTTAGACTTATTCAGCATTTCAAGAGTCCTGCCTTTGTATATGTCAAAATAGTCTATTACCTGCTTCTCTTTCCATGATGATGCTCCCTTAAGAAATTCTTCGAATCCGCCGTAATAAATTGTAAGTATGTCAACCATGTGCCCTGAGAATCCCCTGATATGAGATTCAGCTCCATAAACTTCTGCTGCCTTGCAGAAAGCCTTTGTAAGCCTGATGTCATCCCTCAGTTTAGGCTTTTTTGCTATTTGATTCAATACCCATTCTGCGTGCAGGGGAGAGCAGTCTGTAATGTTGACCGCTTCATTAGTTGTAGAGATGTCATAAACAGGAATGATTTCATACTTCAATCCCTCGATTTTGATGTTGAAATAATCTCTCGAGCCGTGAATTCTTTCATACTTCCATTTCTTCAGGCATGATTCAGCAAGATTTGAAAGTTTTTCGTTCGGATATTTCTTGTCAAATCTTATGAAGATATCAACATCATGGTCTCCTTTGAGGAATGTTCCCTTGGCTATAGAGCCGCCTGCGATAGCTGTTGCCTTTAATTTCTTCTTTTTTATTTCGCCATTTAGCTGTTTTAGGAAAGCAGAAACAACGGCAAACATCCCCTTTTCATCAGGCCTAATCCTTTTCAGGACATTGTTGAAATCCATATAACTGATAATGTGATGTTTGTTTAAAAAGGTTGCGTCAATTATATTCCAGACTACATAAAACTTTAATAATTACTTCCTGAAAATGCTGTTGGAATGACAATACTCGACGTAGAATCAATGAAGGGCAATGTAATACTTGAGATGGGGCCAATGAACAGCAGCAAGAGCAGTGTTCTTGTTAAGTATGCAAGGGCATTGGACCACAGCAGATTCGGATTTGCCGCTTTTCAGGCTGCGATGAACAAGAGAGATAAGAACTTCATAGTTGCTGATGGCAGGGAAAGGGTTCCTGCGATTGTTATCGACCAAAAAAATCCTGTAGAGATTCTTGAGCATATCAAAAGACTTGATTTGGAAAGAAAAGTTGATGTTGTTTTAATAGATGAAGGAAATTTCTATAATTATGAGCTTGTTAATGTTGCAAAGGAACTCCGGACTCAGGACAGAGTGGTGGTTATTGCAGGCCTTAACAGGAATTTCAGGGGCGAACCTTACGGCTACATGAGAGAGCTCGCTTTTGAAGCAGACATTGTCAACCCGCATACTTCATACTGCAATATGGTGACTAACGGCCAGCCTTGCTCGCGTCCAGCAATATACACTGTAAGACTGCTTAAGGTGAAGACTGGAAATGAAGAAGACAAGGTTGATTTTAGGCGTGCTTCTGACTGTGAGATAATCCTGCAGAAGTACTATCTCGCCCCCTTATTATCATCCAACAAACTATGTTGAGGAAGAAGATGAGAAAAAGAAGAAAAAGAAATACAAGGATGTTGAGTACTCCTGCGCCTGCAGCAGATGCTTCCACGTGCCGAAGCAGGATTTGACGCTTAAAGTTTATCGCACAATCGTTGACAATCCAGGGATAAAACTGGAAAAGCTATTTGATGCATTCGAAAACAATCCTGATTTGGAAAATATTGTTGATTTCTTTCTGAATGATGAGGTTATTCCGAGAGCAGATTTCATAAATGGAGCATTGTTCCCTAAAAAGCACATCATAAGCCCGACGCTTCCTGGAGTTTATATCAAGTTAAATTTATAATTTTTTTAAGTTAAGCTTTTAAATATTGCTGTATAAGTTTTGTTTATGGAGATAGAATCTGAATCTCAATTTGTGTGGAAGCAGATAAAGTTCCTGCTGAAGCTGCCTTTTATTCTGCTGCTTGTGCTTTTTGGCAAGAGAGAAAAGAAGGAGCTTTTGGCACCTTTGCGCGATTTATGGAATTTCTTGCTTGAGCCGAAAGCAACTGTTGTTCTTATTGTGCTGAATGTTATTGTCTTCATTCTTCAGATGTTTTATTTTGGTGATATAGATCCTTATGTATTTACTCTAAATCATTTGTTGAAACTGAATTTTTTCCCAATGGTTGCCTCTTGGTTCTTGCATGCAAACTTGTCGCACCTGCTGGGGAATATGCTTGCGCTATATATTTTTGGCAGGGTTGTTGAGAGAAGGTTCGGCTCTTGGTATTTCCTGCTGATATACTTTGGAGCAGGCATTATAGCAAGCCTGCTGTCTGTTTTATTCGGGCAGCCTGGCATCGGAGCTTCAGGCGCAATATCTGGGATTATATCGACAGGCATAATGATAAACCCTTTCTATTTTACTTATCTGATTTTGGGAATCCCTTTGCCGATAATGCTTATAGGGCTGCTTTCAATATGGAGCGATTTGACTAACATAATAGTTCCAGCCAATGATAACATAGGCCATTTTGCGCATCTTGGCGGTTATCTCTCAACAGCGCTTCTTGTATTCGCGTTCAGCGAAGAGAAAAAACACAAGATGAAGATTGGCTTGATAATAAATGTGATATTTGTGGCACTTGCTGCTATTCTTTATTATTTTGTTTTCTAAAGAAATATTTATAACTGCATTATCATTTGTTATTTGCATGGCTAAAATCCTTATCGGCCCTGCAGGAAGCTCAGGGCTTGGGAATGTTGAAGGAGTGAAGAAAGTGAAAGAGCTTGGCCTCGACGCTATGGAAGTGGAATTCACCTACGGCGTGAATATGTCGAATGCCACTGCAAAAGAGGTTGGAGAACTTGCTAAGAATCTAGGGATTTCATTAAGCGTGCATGCTCCATATTACATCAATCTTTCTTCTGAAGAGAAAGCAAAAATATCCGCGTCAAAAAAAAGGATACTGGATTCCTGCGAAAGAGCGCATTATCTTGGCGCGAAATATGTTGTTTTTCATCCTGCTTATTACGGCAAGCTTTCAAAGGAAGAATGCTACAAGATTGTAAAAGAAGCAATGATAGATATGCAAAAGCACATCAAGGAAAAGAAGTGGGATGTTGTGCTCTGCCCTGAAACTACAGGCAAGGGCTCGCAGTTTGGCGATGTTGATGAGCTGGCAAGATTGTCAGACGAGACAGGATGCGGTGTTTGCGTTGATTTCGCGCATGTTTATGCAAGGAACAATGGGAAAATAGATTATGATGCTGTGTGCAAGAAAATAAAGCACATTAAAGTATTGACTGCGCATTTCTCAGGCATAATTTTCACTGCAAAAGGCGAGAGGGCTCACAAGCCGACAGAGCCTGAAAGGATAAAAGAGCTTCTGAAATATCTGCTCAAGTATGGCATAAGCATACGAATAATAAATGAAAGCCCTCAGCAGTTAAAGGATTCTGTTGTTACAAAACAAATTCTGGGGAAATTATGAAAAAGCTAATTTATGTGATTCACGAACATCACGCGACACATTTGCATTTTGATTTAAGATTACAGATGGGTGGTGTACTGAAAAGCTGGGCTGTGCCTAAGAAACCAAACAACATCGACAAGAGGCTTGCAGTGCAGGTGACTGACCATCCTCTGAGTTATGCAAAATTTAAAGGCATAATACCTGAAGGTTATGGCAAAGGGCTTGTAAAAATCTGGGATTCTGGGAATTACGATTTGATTGAGAAAGGAAAAGACAAATTCCTGATTAAACTGCATGGAAAGAAATTGAAAGGAAACTGGGCATTAATAAGGTTGAAGAATAATCCAAAGAACTGGCTGTTTTTCAAGACTAAATCTTAGGTTTTACAATTGCGAGGAGCTGTTTTCTCAATTCTTCTATCTTCTGAATCTGCGATTCCAGAAGATATGGCACTTCACCCTCTTTCCTCTCTGCATAATCTATATGGCGGAGCTTTGTCAGGAGTTCTTCTGCAAAAGCGAGATAGTCCTTGATAGTTTCCTTGTCTAATCCACCTTGAGTTATCGCTTTCTTTATCTCATTTAGGCTTTCCCTTTCAAAATGGTCTAGGGCGTATCCTTTGTATGAAGCCTTTCTGGCTTCTTCATCTGTTCTTTCGTCTTCTACAGGCATATTTACCTATTTATAAAGTGGTTTATATATAGATTCCCCCTATACAATATATAAAATTATAAGGGGAAAGGTTTATAAATCACCTCTTTTTTCAATGGAGTTAGGACGGCCATAGCGGCTTGGTCATACCCGTTCCCATTTCGAACACGGAAGTCAAGCAAGCCCACGTTCTCTTGTGTACTGCCCTTTCGGGTGGGAAATTGAGATCGCTGTCCGACCTTATTTTCCTTATTTCATTCTATAAATTTATAAACAAAATAGCCTAAACCACTAATATGTCGCTTAACTTTTCAGAGCTTGCTGCAGTATATGGAAAGCTGGAATCTATCAGTTCTGGCAATGAAATGCGAGCATTGCTTTCTAATTTTTTTAAGAAAGTCCCAAAAAATGAAATTGATATTGTTGCATACCTGACTTTGGGAAGAATAGGCCCTGAATATGAAAAAATTGATTTGGGAATTGCTGAAAAAATGCTTGTCAAAGCGATTGCTGAAACATATGGAGTTTCAGAATTTGAAGTCACACAAAATTTCAAGAAGAAAGGTGACATAGGATTGGTTGCTGAATATTATGCAGGCAGAAAAAGCAATCTCACAATAAAAAAGGTGTTTGATTCGCTGTGGCTGATAGAAAAAGCAAAAGGCTCCGGAAGCAGGGATGAAAAAATAAGCATTCTTACAGAGCTTCTGGAGAATTCGAATGCATTGGATGCAAAATATGTCTGCAGAATCGCTCTCGGAACTTTAAGGCTTGGGGCAGGAGCGATGACTGTTCTTGACTCATTGTCAATAGCTTTCACAGGAAGCAAGGCAAGCAAGGATGATATTGAACATGCTTACAACTTATGTTCAGATATTGGGCTTGTTGCCCAAACAATCGCATTAAAAGGAATTTCTGGAATAAAAAAGTTTGATGTGGTGCTTGGCAGGCCTGTGAAGATGATGCTTGCTCAAAGAATAAACCATATTTCTGAAATAAAAGAGCGAATGAACTGCATTTCAGCAGAGCAGAAGTATGACGGCGAGAGGATGCAGGCTCATAAAGATGGAAATAATGTAAGGATATTCTCGCGAAGGCTTGATGACATAACAAGCCAGTTCCCAGACATTGCTGAAGCCATAAAAAAGCAAATCAAGGCAAAAAAATGCATTATTGAAGGAGAATGCGTTGCTGTAAAAGGTGACATGCTTCTTCCATTCCAGCTATTGATGCAGAGAAGAAGGAAATATGATGTTGCAGAATACGCTAAAAAGATTCCAACAGCTTTATTCTTGTTTGACATCCTTTATTTGAATGGAAAATCATACATCAAAGAGCCATACATGAAGCGAACAAAAGCTCTTCATAACATTACTAAAGAAAATAATAAAATAAGGCTTGCAAAAAAAGTCGTTTCCTCTAATCTTGAGGATGTTGAAGATTTTTTCAACTATTCTGTGCAGCACGGAGGCGAAGGCATAATAGCAAAGAGCTGTGAAGGGCTCTATCAGGCAGGCACGCGCGGATATTTCTGGATAAAATGGAAGAAAGAATACTCTAACGGAATGCGAG
>CAIVOO010000150.1 GCA_903907555.1 uncultured archaeon
AGAAGGAGCATCGCATTCTGAAGTTGTTAAAGAGTTCAAGAAGCTCGGAATGGAATTGAAAGAAACAGCACCAAAGAATGCAGCAGAGAAGCCAATAACAAAAAGAAAGATAGGCACTCCAAAAGAGAAGCCTGTTAAGGAAAAGAAGGCACCTGTAAAGAAGGAAGTTAAAGAAACTAAGAAGAAAAAGTGATTATTTTATTTTCTTAATCTAAACAACTCATCAACATCCAGTTCGAATCCTACTACAGGAACATCTATTCCGAAATCACTCAATACTTTCGGATGCATCTCTCCTACGAATGCAACTTCTTTTCCATTTACAAGGACTTTGGCAACCCTTCCAGGTATGAATGAATCGTGAGAATGATTTTCAAATACGCCTGTAACTCCTATTGCCTTGAATATTGCTTCCAATACCTGCCTTGCTTCTGTGAAGTTCGCATCTGCATGTGCAGAGACCAATGCGAGCTTCTCATGTTGTATCACATCTTCTTTCTTTCTCGAAACAACAATTCCCTGCTCAAATATCTTTTGCGGGTATTCAATATGCTTGTTTGTTGATAGAACTTCCATCAGTGTGGGCACAATCCATGTACGAAGCACAGAATAATTCTCAGACATTACATTCTTTATTTCAATAGTGCCTAAATCAGCAACATTCATTTTATTATACAAGATTTCCTTGTTTGTAAGCAATGTACTAAAAACTTCCTGATATCCAAGGCCAGTGCAGAGTTCTCTAAGAGCATCGATGAATCTTTGCATTTCAGACGTATTGCCTACAGTGAAGCTGGTAAGCGGAGAACTTTCAATTTTTTCATAATCATACATTATTCCTATATCTTCAACAACATCCACCCAGTGCAAGATGTCCTGCCTGTATTCTGGCACAGAAATAATCCCTTTATTAAAGTCAAATCTTGCTTTTTTCAGCAAATCTGTTATCTGTTTATCATTCAATTTTAATCCAAGGAGCTTGTCAACATCAGCAGTCTTGATTTTTATCTTTTCATTGAACATTTTTGGAGTTGTAATCTTGTTTTTACCATAATTTATCTCCAAAGCCTCGATTGTGAATCCTCTGTCTGCAAGGGCGTAAGCGAAAATGTTTGTAGCTAAATTAACTGCATTCAAGTCTGTCCCTGTAGTTTCAACCAGCAAATCCTCTTCTCCAATCTCAACCTTTCCTGTCTTCTGGGAGTTGATGATTGGCGGAAAACTCAAAACCTCTCCAGTATCGTCAACAAATATTGGAAATTTCTTGCAGTCCTTGAGTATCCAGGCATATTCTTTTCCTTTCGGATGTGTTTCCAAAATTTCTGCCTGAGTCATCTCCCTCTTGAAATCAAGTGGAACAAATTCTATTGATTCTGGATCAACTGCTTTGTAATAAAGCGGAAATTTAATTTTCTTATAAGAATAGATTCCAATGGAGACTTTCTGCCTTCTTCTTCCATAGCCTTCACAGACTTTCTCCTGCAGCTGTATCATTTGCTTTAACAAGTAATCATCAACTTTCTTTCCGCGAGCTATGAATGCTGATAGATAAGACCTTATTTTCTCAACAGACTTGTCAACAAAAATTTTCTTGTCTGCTTTTTTTATATTTAATTTTGCAATTCCTTTCTCTATTCCAAGAACTCCTCGAAGAAGCCTTGCAACGCCTTCAACAGACCAGAGATACGGCTGGTTTGTGTCTCCCACAGAAATAGTTATGTCATCACCTTCAACTTTATCAATCTCTGCCTTGCAGAATTCCAGAGATTTTTCTAGTTTATCGATAGGAAGTTTCCTTCCAACCATTTTTTCCAAGTCTTTGTGCGAAAAACTTATTGTAGGCATTCTACTTCTTCGGGTTGAATTTCCTGTGCACAATTATCAGTTCTGGTGCACCAGCACTTCCCTTAACCCTAATTACTTTCTGGTTGTTCTTTTTTATCTCATGCAGATTCTTGACAAGCTCATCTATCTGTGCATCATCAAGCATTATCTGTAAAGCTCTTGCGTCCATTTAAATCACCCTCGATTCCCTTAAATATTGTAAGTCATGACTGAATAAGTGCCTTATGTCCTTGATTCCAAGCTTGAACATTCCCAGCCTGTCAACTCCAAGGCCCCATGCAATGACAGAAACATCTTTTCCAACCAAAGGCTTTACAAGCTCTGGCCTGAATATTCCTGCCCCGCCAAGCTCTATCCATCCAAGCTCAGGATGTTTTGCAGATAATTCGCAGCTTGGCTCTGTGAATGGGAAGTATCCTGGTGTTATTTTTATCTTGTCTGCGCCGGCAACTTCCTTTGCAAACATTTTCAGCACTCCAAACAAATGTTTGAGATTCAGATTGTAATCAACAATTATTCCTTCTGTCTGTATGAACCCTGGAAGGTGTTTTGCATCAATAACATCATACCTGAAGCATCTTGCTATTCCAAAATATTTTCCAGGAATTTTCAAATCCTTTGAGGCAAGCATCCTCGAAGAGCATGCAGTACCCTGGCTTCTCAAGACAAGCTGATGTGTTCTTTTGACATCAAAATCATATTTCCAGCCCTTCGAGCCTGTTCCGAATCCAGTCTCGTGCGCTTTTTTTACGCGTTCAACAATTTTTTCATCAAGCTTTGCATATTTCGGCTCTTTGATGTAATAAGCATCATGAATATCCCTTGCGCTGTGGAATTGCGGCATGAAAAGCGCATCCATATTCCAGAATTCGCTTTCAACAACAGGACCTGCAAATTCCTCAAAGCCCAATCCAATCAGTTTTTGCCTGACATCATCCAGGAATCTCCTGTAGGTCTGCTTCTTAGAGGCATAAGTTGCAGGAACATTAATTTTGACATCAAATCTTCTGAAATTTTTTCCCTTCCAACTTCCTTCTTTAATTATTTTTGTTGTCAGCTTGTCAATTACATCTTCCGATAACGCAACTTTTTTCAATTCAAGACCAAGACTTGTTATGGAAATCTTCACAGATTTCTCATCTTTTACTTTTGCAATTCCTCTTCTAATCAATGTTTTGAACAATTCATCATTCAAATCAATCTTTTCAGGATTTCCAGCAGCTTCCAACAAAAAATTCTCTTCAACAGATGGCTTTTCAAATTCAGGCAAGGCAACAGCTAGCTTAATTTTTCTTTCTTTGCTGATTGATACTGGAATATGCTTTTGCCTTATTATGCCAAGAACTGCCTGGAACTCAGAATCATCAAGATGCGCTTCTTTCTTCAGCTCTTCAAATGAATGCTCTTTCTTGTCAAGCAAAGCATTGTAAAATCTTCTTTCAGGCAGTTTTGTTTTCAGGTATTTGTTTCCAAGCTCTGTAAGCTCTGCAACCTTCTTCTCTTCCTTAACTGTCTTGACTACACCTTTGTTTTCCAGCCACTGAATTGCGCGCATGATCTCAACTTCCTGAAGTTCAGGAATCTGCTTAGCCAATTCAGAGAACATGACAGAGCTTTTCGAAGGAATTTTAGGAAAAGTTTTCCTCTCTAACGGATGCAAACCCTCAGCAAGCTCTTTAACGTTCATAAGAATTCTAAAATAAAGGTTATTTAAAAACTTAACCTAAAATAAGAAATTAAAAAATAAAAAGCCTAATTCTTCAGAGGCTTCATCGCTTTCCAATTGCTTTCGAACATAGTTTCCATAGCATTGGCAAAAAATGGAGTGTTTACCCAGATGCCCACATCGTATGTCGGATGGACTTCCTTGTCGTCTAGAACCATAAAGATTAGCTCTTTTCCGTCAACA
This sequence comes from uncultured archaeon, assembly GCA_903907555.1. Classification (GTDB taxonomy): domain Archaea; phylum Nanobdellota; class Nanobdellia; order Woesearchaeales; family CAIVOO01; genus CAIVOO01. Next base: position 3,755 of record CAIVOO010000150.1, read on the forward strand.
ATGATAAACCTTCCTTTCGTGTCTGTGTTTCTTACTTCTGCTATTCCTTGAAGTTCTTTTGCCGCTTCCATGGATTCTTTTGTCAATGGCGCTGCTATTCTGATCTTGACGCCTCTCTTCTTCAGCTTTTCGAAGACTGGCTTCAGCCCTTCAACCTTTCTCATCAATCCCTCTTCTGTCGTCATCATCGTGACTGACTCTTCAGCTCCTCGGATTGTCAATTCTATATGGTTGTAAAGGTTATGCCTTCCCCTTAATGATCCTGACAAGTCTGCAGGCTCTACAAGTTCAATTCCCTGCGTGTGCAGCGAATTCAATTCACCAATAACCTCTGTTCCTTTCAGCTCTTCAAGCCTCTTTATTCTTGAATCAGAGTCTTCCTTGAGGTTTTTCTTCACTCTCTCAACAACTTCTGCTGGCGGAACTGCGATGTACTTTATCGGCTTTCCAAGCTTTGTTATTGCGAATCCTTTCTTTTCAAGCGATTCCAGAACATCGTATGACCTGGATCTCGGGACATTTGCAATGTCAGAAAGCTCTCCAGCAGTTGCCACTCCTCGAGAGAGCAACGCAGTCCAAATTTTCACCTCATAAAGATTTAGCGCGAAAAATCGTCTCAACTTAGCCAAAAACTCATCTTTCACAATCATCTTTTTCCCCCCTCTTTACTTTATACTCAATCAGGTTGATTGGTTGTACTATCAATAAATTAAGATTAACCAACACCCCTTTTTTGTGATTATAATTGAATAGTATTATTTAAATGTTTCGAATGCTTTTGTCATAACCCAATAAATAATCATTTTTGTGATTCATAGTAAATGACTATGTATTTAAATTCTCGAATAACTATTTAGAAAAATATATATAGACGAACACTCTTGAATTTTTAAAGGGTGAG
>CAIVOO010000151.1 GCA_903907555.1 uncultured archaeon
CCCAGAAAGACTCCACCAATTATTTTATCTCTTAATTTGTCGGTTTCGAATGATTTGAACAGGAAATAAAGAAAGAATATAGTAAATAAAAAAGCCAGACTCAATGTGTGTTTACCTGATGAAGTGTAACTTATTAGAGAGCCGTAATAAAAGAATGTAGCAGATAATGAAGCGAACTCATTTTTCGAAATCTGTCTTGCAAGCAGATATATTCCATAAGATGATAATACTACGACAAATACCATCAGATAAATCATAATATTATCTATAGTGCCTAACCCAACATACGATAGTGCAGCAACAAAAATATAAGGAAATTGCGGTCTAAAAGCCACTTCACCCTTTATTTGCGGATCTTCATAAAAAGGATAGCCTTGAGCAATATTCTCAGTAAACCCTCTTTCCCTGTAGACATCGCCACCGTATAGAGGACCTGGCAAATATTTTAATTGGGATACGAGCCAAATTTGCACAAAAAAGATAATAAGCAAACTAATAAACAAAAATTTCTTAGATTTGAGATGATTCAGAAATTTATCGAACATCTTACTACCATCTGACTTTCCAAGTGTAAATCTCAGTCCCTGTTATTCCTCTCTGATAATCGAACTTGTCGAAGTTATTGATTCCTGCCCCTTCGTAGAAGTACAGCCTGTTGAATATGCTATTCTGCAGTGGAGTCTGCATCATTATTGCATAATAGTTTCCGTCCTTGTTGATTAAAGAGACTGCGTACGGAAATGTTGTGTTGAAGATTTTCTCCTTGAATGTTCCGTTGTACAAGTAAGTGAGTGATGCTGGCTTGAATGTTCCCTGCTGCGTCTGCGCTGTCGTGTCCATATCAGCCAAATTAATTCTTACATTCTGGCAAACCAATGTTTGATTATTCGCAGAACAAGGCATCAATCCTGTAACATAGCTTGGCCAGCTGGCTATCCAGCTGTTTGCCTCTTGCTCATCCTTTAATGTCTGCACTTCGTAATAAAGCTTCTCAGCCTCTGATTTTGACTTGTTGGCATTCTTCATGATAAATGAGATTCCTTGCTCAGCATTCATCTTCCTGGCCTGCACCCACATGTCTGCCCTGTCGAAATCCCAACTTCCGAAATGAGCCCAGACTCCTGCTTTTCCGACCATGTCTTCGGATGTTATGAAATAATCTTCAGGAGCGTTGCAGTGTGTATTTTTAAGTACTTCATCAGCAGTTTTTTCAGATATTTTTCTATCTATCAGATATTTTCTTGCAGAATCCCTGTCCATGACAACAATAGCGTAAAGCATCTTTACAGATTCTGAAGCATCATTGACATCCTTATCCAAAACATTGAATGCAGTCTCTGAACCGCAGTCCAGCATGTGAAGTATTCCTCTGCTAAGATTCTCATTATCAGTCAATAAAGCCAGCCCAACCCAATGCGCTGCAGTGAATTGCGTTGCTCCGTCGAAAGTGACAGCCCTGTCAGAAATGTACTTGAAGTGGTGCCCAAAATCCCACCAGGAATTTATTATTGCATCTGATTTGGATTCATTCTTTATTTTGGTCAAGGCATTCCACCAAGGGTCATTGACTATTGGAATATCCTGCTTTGCTGCTGCATAAGCAGAGCTTAATGGCGCTATCATGAGCAAAGCCATCAAAACAAATATTATGACTCCACCAATATTCTTTTTTATGTCAAAAGACTTATGCATAAAGTCTGTTACCCACATGAAAATCATTCCCAAAGCGCAGCCGAAAGCTATCGCGAATGGCGGGACAAGCATTTCAAGGAATCTTATTCCCTTAAGTGTTGCATAGAATATTCCAACATACCACAATACCAACAATGCTGCATATTTTATATCCAAATGCCCATGCTCATCTCTCCTGAAAAAAGCGAAAACAATCCCTGCGACCGATATCAGGAAGAATCCTATGCCTCCAATGCCAGAGATTATCTGGCTAAAGCTTCCCTCATTGAGCTCTGCCACAGTCGTGTATACATTCGGCCATAAGCTTTCGAGAGCAGCGTTCTTTATTGAGGTGAATGCAAAAGGGCCTATTGGTGCATTTAAAAAAGATGTAAATGAAGTAAACATTGTAACGAATATTCCTGAAATCACGATAAAAGTGAGCAGCACTATTCCTGAATTTATCACTGCAGGGGATTTCATAATGTGTATTTTCTTCCTATAAGAAGAGAAAACAAGGTATGCTATGTAGATTACTGCAGCGCCTACTGCAAAGTCGAAGACATACCACCATCCGCCCCAGGCAAATGAGAACAATCCTGTAAATAATCCTGCTAATGCTGAAAGTGATATCTTCCATTTCATATCCTTGGCTTCAAAAGCTTCCAGGAAGAACCAAATGATGAATAATGGAAAGAATATTGCATAAGCGTCTGTATCTCCGTGTCCGAATAAGCTTCTTCCAAGGAATGCCTGATTCAAAGCTATCATCATAGCTGCAAAGAATCCGCCGACATTGTTAGTCAGCCTTCTTCCTATGAAGAATGCTGGGAGTATGGCCAAAGCAGCTAATATGACAGGATAATAACCTGCTGCCTGCATTAAAGTTATTTTTGAATTAAATGCTGAAGTAAGTTTATACAAAAATGCCAAGAAGTATGGATGTATTGATGCTTGATAAGAACTTCCCAACGGAGCAACCATGTGATTGTCCCAAGGTACTGTGCCATTCTCCAGTTTATCATAAGGATGTCCTGTTTCAACAATGTTTCTTGCATATCTCAAATAGAAGTATGAATCAATATCCGGCATGTACCTGTATCCGTTCTCGTCCTGGAAATATGATTTATACTGTGAAGATAATTGTGGTATCTGCTGTTCAATCTGATCTTTATTTGTTTTCAAAAACTCAGCAAACTGCTCTGTAACCACTTGATTCTTGTTAGCATCAGGCATGTTCGGGTATTGAGAATTTACCTGCGCCTTTATCTGCATCTGATAGTAATTATATACAGAATTCCTTGCCCAGTCGTCTGTCATTGACAGCTTGTCTGATTCCATTCTGACAGTTATTGCAAGTATTAATGGAATGAGTAATAGTAACACGGGATAATATTTCAAAAATAATTCTTTGGCTTTGTTAATATCAATTGATATTTCCTCATCTTTCTCATGTTTTATTTCGACGTGTTTTTCTACGTGCTTCTTTTCTTTTGACTTGAATCCTTTAAAGAAATTCTTTATTC
>CAIVOO010000152.1 GCA_903907555.1 uncultured archaeon
CCAAAGCATTCAATCCATTTGTTTATTTTGATAAGAATGATGTCCAGGCATTAAAATCATTTGATGTCACAGGAAATTCTACAGGAGTCCATAGCGTCCCTGAAGAATACATACGCGGAGCTTACGAAATCCTCAGAAAATTCGTAAACACAGAGCCGTCAGGCGCAGCAGGGCTTGCATTGTACATGTACAGGCATGACCAGGGATTGGTTGATCCGAGAAATAAAGCGTTGATAATTAATACAGGGAAGGGCGGATAAAATGATGGCGAATCCAGAAATTAAACAGGTGCAGTTAAATGATGATTATTGCCCTGTCACAATGCTGTATGTGGGTGAATTAAAGACATTGCAGCAGCTTAGGGCAGAATTGGCTGTTGTATTGGAAGATGAATTAAATAAAGCTAAAGAAGATTCAGCAGCATTCTCTAAGGAATTTCATAAGCTGATCCCACAGAATGACGGGGAAACAGACGTGATGCACAGTTACCGCTGCTTAATGTCGCAGGACTTCAGCAGCGATGTTTTGGCAGCAAGAGAAAAACTCTTTGACGCCAATAGAAGATTCCAAAACACAAAAGAAAGGATACGGGCGTATACAGTGATGCCTGATGACATCGCTTCAAAAGTTCATGTTGGTGATGTGGCCTGCCTTCGTTTTATGGACGGAAAGAATCATCTGTTTGGCCGTCCTGATTACAAAAGGCACACGGATTTTACTGATAGTTCTTTTGTTAGCAGAGATTGGCTGAAAGAATTTGACAGCAAGAAAGCATGTTATGTGCAGGCAATTGAAGTCAGGCCTGAATTCAGGAGACAGGGAATTGCCACAAAACTGATGCGCGAATTTGAAGACGCTGCAAAGAAAGATTATGATTTCGCCTATGCGTATGTTAAAGACCACAATATGCAGGATTTGCTGATCAAGTTGAACTATGAAAATGTAGGTTCTGTCATAAGAGAGCTAGGTTATAGCTTATACGCAGGGGTTCTGAAATGAAACAATTCACAATCACTAAAAAAATTGCAAAGCACGGCAGCCAGGCGATAATTGTAGTTCCGAAGATTCTAGAGAACGAATTGAAGCCTAACACAATTGTCAAACTGACGATTGATGTCGTCAGGGAGGCTGAAGATGACTGATGATGAAACAGCTGATGATGGAATAGCATACAAGATTGATCATAAGTCAATGCGCGGCATGGATAGACTGATGGCGTTTGTTACTGCAAAGCCTTCTGATACACCTTCTGCTATAGACCAGATATGTGAGAAGTTTGCAAAGAATTTTACAGATTCATTAACGCCTGAAGAAATCCTTGAAAAGCATGGATACAAGATGATCAGAAAGCTTGGAGAAGGGCTTACAAGGGATGTTTATGAAGTCGAATACAGGAATGGGGATTATGTCGACAGGAGAGTTGCCAAGGTTCCGAAGGAAATCATTAATGATGCATCTGTAACAACTGTCATAAACCAGTCAAAGGGAGACCTGAACAAGAAAGAGGCAGTCACAAATCCAAAGTTTGCACATCCAAATATCATCAAAATCTATGATGCATTTTACTATCGCGACGGCACTGTGACTATAGAAGAGCATGTCAATGCAATCGACTTGGAAGAACTTGTCAGATTGAGCGGACCTCTTTCAGATGAAAAGTTCAAGCTGATATTCTCGCAAGTATTGAAAGGGCTGCATTACCTGCACGAGACTGAAGGTCTGGTTCATAGGGACATAAAGCCAGAAAACATACTTGTTACCAAGGACGACCTTTCGGTGAAGATAGCAGACTTTCAGAATGCTGGAACGCTGTTTTCAAATGAGAAAGTGCTGATGACAAGAGGAGGCACTGCATATACTGATCCTTATTTGCTGAATAGATTGATGGAAAGCAGGCCAAGCAATTATGGCACTGCTCAGGAGTTCTATGCTCTCGGAGCCACAATGTATTTCGCTCTCACAGGAGAGAAGCTTAATGACATCTCTCTTACAAAAGGAGAGAACGGAAAGAAGATCGAGGTAGATGGAAAAACTCTTGATGTTGTTCTGATGCAGGACGGGAAATGTGTCAAAGAGATTGATATTGAAGAATATGACAAAGCGCTTAAGAAAAAATTATCAAAAGTTCCAAGACAATACAGGCAAATGCTTTACGGATTGCTGAGCACAAAAAACAGGAGATGCTCAGGTGTGGACACGTATATGGATCATGCGCGCTTAAATGAAGATTTCACAGAAGCAGTCAGGGAAAGGTCAATTATTGACTGGAAAAAAGTCAGGGCTTACGGAGGAGCAGGATTTGTTGCATTCGGGGCTTTGTGCGGGCTTTTAGCCGGAGCCAAATGGATGGAGGTTCAGGAGAGGAGCGCTCCAAAAGTGTTGACAGTCGATACCTTGAGGGAGCCGAGATTTAGAGCAATAAGCTTGACTGGCGCGAAATTTGACGACGGAAGCCTGGACTACATAATAAAGAATCAGGATGCAAACAAGCAGCTTGCACCATATTTCGAGAATCTTAAATTGAATCTTGCAGGATTGAAAGAAAAACACAAGGAAGTTTTTAGTGGAAAAAATCTGATTGATGCAGCTTCAGATATTGAGCGTATTGACAGAAAGCTGTCATATTCAATCATAATAAGCGCATTGATGCATATGAATGATGAACCTTTCTCACTAAGAATGAATAGGCTGAACCACTCATACGCACCTGTAGAATTTGTTTATAGAATCAACCCTGGAAGTCTGGGGCATATTGATATGTTTGATAAATTTTCACAGATTGGATACGGTGCAAAGTACTTGAAAGCCTGCATCGGAGTAGAGAAATCTATAGCAGATATATTTGCAAAGTATTTCACAGGCTCGTTGGATGAGATACACACAGCAAGGGTTGCTGCAGGAACTACTGACTTTTTCGACAAGGAAATGGTTATAGACGGCAAGACTTTTGTCTTGAAAGGTTATGGAAACTACCTTAAGAAACCGCAAAAAGACATGATTCATACAGCTTTAGCAGTATATTATCTTACTGACGGAAAAGGGAAGACTCACTTGGAGACGCTTGATTCCAGCAACAGGCCTATCATAGGGCTTGTTGCCAAATAGAAATCCTTGACAGCTGCAGCCAGATGGAACAGCACAATATTTTCTTTTTGATTCTTTTGTATTAGCTTGTAGAACTGATCATAAATTATTTTCTTTTCCATCTCATGGACTTTTTCAA
>CAIVOO010000153.1 GCA_903907555.1 uncultured archaeon
GGTTTTGTGCCTTACATGCCTTGGTCTGTTATTTCTATGAAGAGGATGTATGCGAAGATGGAGGGGATTTTAGAAAGAAAAGGACACCTGCCGTTAATCATGCCTGCATTGATTCCCGAATCAAACTTTAAAATCGAAGCTGCCCATGTTGAAGGTTTCGCTCCTCAGGTTTTCTGGGTGACAGAGCATGGCGATGGCGAGAAGTTTGAGCAGCGCTACGCATTGAGGCCCACTTCTGAAACAGCATTGTATCAGATGTATTCATTGTGGATCAGAAGCTATAAAGATCTTCCATTCAAGAGATACCAGTCATGCCAGGTCTGGCGACATGAAACAAAGCAGACAAGGCCGTTCTTCAGGACAAGGGAGTTCCACTGGATTGAGGCGCATGATGTTTTCGCCACAGAAGAGCAGGCATACAGCCAGGTAAAAGAGGATATGGAATCGACTTACGAGTTCCTGCACGATTATCTTGCAATTCCATTCATATTCTTTCAGAGGCCGTCGTGGGATACTTTCCCAGGCGCTGTTCACACGTACGCAGCAGATGCATTAATGCCTTCAGGAAAGGTGATGCAGCTGCCGTCAACGCATATGCTAGGGCAGAATTTTTCAAAGCCGTTCAATGTTAAATATGCTGACGAGAACGGAAGCGAAAAATATGGCTACATAACCTGTTATGGCCCTGCAATCTCAAGAATTTACGGAGCGATGATTGCTCTTCACGGAGATGACAAAGGATTGATACTTCCTTTTGATGTTGCGCCAACGCAGATAGTAATTGTTCCAATACTTTTTGATGACTCAAAAGATAAAGTCCTGAAGAAATGCGAGGAGATAAAGAAAAGATTGTCAAAATACCATGTGCATGTCGACGACAGGCCAGAATACACTCCTGGCTATAAATTTAATCACTGGGAACTGCGCGGAGTGCCGATTAGGATAGAAGTCGGACCTAAAGATTTAGAAAAGAAAAGTGTTGTCATGACAAAAAGGGGCTTTAAGGACAAGAGATTCGTTCCAGAGGCAGATCTGGTTGCAGAAGTTGACAAAGTCGCAGCAAACTTCACAAAAGATCTTATTGCAAAATTTGAAAAGCAATTCATGGAAAACATTGTCGATGCGAAATCGTTCGAAGAAATGAAAAAAGCAGTGGATTCTGACAAGATTGTGAGGATGAGTTTCTGCTCAAACGATAAAGACGGAACAGCCTGTGCAGAAAAAGTTGAGAAAGAAGCCGGCGCTTTCGTAAGAGGCATAAGGCTTGATGAGAAGAAGAAGCCTGAAGGCAACTGCGCAATCTGCGGAAACAAGGCCAACGCCATAGTTTATGCGGCTAAGTCTTATTAGCCTTATTTTTATAAAATATATATGAAAGTTTAAATAGCTAGTTTACCATATATAGTATTATGCACACACATCTCCATATCAAATGCATGTATTGTAAGGGGGACGCGCATGAGGTTGGTCAGGAGATTTTCTACTGCAATGACTGCGATGCCATAACTACTTCGGAAGATGCCTTTAAGGAATCAAATAATGCATCTTAAACTTTCCTCAATTTAGTCGTCTCTTAGAATTAGTCAGTTACTGCTTTTTTCGGCAGAAACATCTTCCTTTTCAGACGGTATGTTGTCTGAAACTTCTTCTTCCTTTTCCCGCTTGAAAAATTTTACCAGTCGCAAATTGTCCACCACCGATTATAACTTAGCCGAAATTCTTTCGACTAATACCTGCTTTCTTTTTATACTTTTAAAGGTTTGCATTAAGTTTCTTATAGTCTATATAATTTATATAAAAAGCACCCAAAATATAAGTTTGCTCTCGACAATTATGTAAAAAATGCCGCTTTTTTCACTTCTAGATAGTAAAATTTATATACACATATACATAACTTAATATAAAACTTATAAGCGAAGGGGGATTTAGGTGGTTGTAGAATCAAAAATGGCGATTTCACTTGATACTGTAAATGATGGTGCAAAAGAAGGCACCCTGTTCGCAGTTAATCTTGATACTAGAATTCTTGAGCTGATTAGGAAGTCTTTTGGCGGACATTACACCATAAAAACAGATTCTGAAGCCTTGGACGAAGAGCTCAAAACAAACATGTCTGGGGTAAAGGCAATAATCTCCAAAGGCGTCATAAGCCTGGAAAAATATATCAATGAAGCTGTTGCAAGAAACGAACTGCCTTCTGAGCTTGTTGTTGCAGACAGCGCACAGAATCCTGAGCAGATTGTCCGATCAGGGGCATATTACCTTCAGCCAGACATCACAGAGCAGGATCTGGTTTTCAGAATAAGAAAAGCAATCTATTCCGCAGATTTCAACAGGCATTTCAGGGATGGAAGAAAAATCAAGGCTCTTGTTCTAAGCAACGACTTTGAGCTTAAAAAAAGGTTAAGCAACATGGTTGCGGTAAGGCCTTTCTCAAGGCTTGTCGAAATGGATTACAGGGATACTCCACACGCAAGCAATGCTGACAAGCTGCTGGCTGATAGCTCTTCTTTTTACGATGTTGTCTTATTGGATGAGCCTTCTTCCACATCAGGAAACTCTGATGCCCTTCCTGATTTCATGACTGTAGCAGGAGTTTTGAGGCAGAAACTGCAGGAAAGAAAATCAGTCCTGACACCGCAATTATATCTCCTAGGTAACGAGATAAAAGCTGAGGAGATGCAGAAATTTGCAGGCGCTAATGTTGCTCAGATACCAAAAGAAGACTTTAAAGACGTTATGAGCAGGGTTAGCAATTATATCAGATCCGCAAGAAATTCCACAAACAACATTTTTGTTTTTGCAGGGCTTAGCGGAGCAGGGAAAACAAGGCTTGTTAAAAATCTTGTTCACACAAGAGGATTCACAGTATTCCCGCGCAAGCTGACAACAAGGAATCCACGCCTGGACGAAGTCAATTTTGATGAATTCGAATTTCTCCCAAGAGATGAGTATAAAAAAAGAAAGATAGACGGGCAGATACACTTTACTTATGAATTCTCAGGAGCGGTTTATTCGCTTCCAAAGGAAGTTTTAGTCAATTATGAAAGGGGATATGATGTTTTTGTCATACTTCCATGCACAAAAGTTTCCGATTATCTCGACCGAGTGAAGAGCATTAATGTAAGGACTGTGCTGATACAGGCTCCTGAAAAGGATTTGCTTGAAAGGCTTGAGCAAAGGCACTGGAGCAGCGGCAAATCAAAGACTGACAGGATAAAGCTTGTGAAAGACCTTGAAAGAAGGCTGCATAAAAGACAGTATCAATACTGCGGCTCGATTGTTAATGTAAATTCGCCTACAGAAGAGCTTTTTAATCATGCTCTGATAAAGGGTCAGAATAAATTAAGCGAGATACTTGACTGGTATGCTAAACACCCTGAAATAAAAACAGGCGAAGAGCTTGACAGGAGTTATGTAAGCTATGCCCTTGCGGCGCTTTGCAGGACTGAACTTTCTCCCGAAGCTATAACTTCTTCAAAGAAAGGACCCAACATTGTGATAAGCAATGAAGACATTATGAAATTTTTCAGTTCTGGCAGGAATAGTGACAAGATGTCGCCTGAATCCCTTCTCCAGTACGCTAATATGGAGCTTTATGCAGCTGAATCTGTCATAGACTCTAATAGCTGCTTGTATAAATTTAGTGTCAAGGCTCCGCCTGCAGGAGAGGCAAGTGTGCAAATAGCGAAAAATCTCATTCATTTCGGTCTCGAGCAGAATGGATTTGTTGAAGACAATGGAAAATTCTATCTTAACCAGTATGTCATAAAGTCTGATGACGGAAAGATGTACTTAAACGGAAAGGGAAGAATTGACCATCCAAGAGTCTCAGGATTCTTCTTTGAAGTGAATTCTTAATATTCGAGTGCAATCCTGCATTCTACTATGTCTTTCAGAAGCTCCAGAACCTGAGCGAAATTGTTCACAAGGAGAATTTCCGACTGATGCGAGTGCATTTTTGCTATCTCCCGCAGGATTTCATCCCTGTTAAGTATTATGCTGTTCATAAGTTCCTTGTTGAACTTGAAGAAAAACTCTTGGTATTTCTGAACACACTTGTTTATCTTCTCAAGGATTTCAACACTCTTTGCAGAAGGCTTGTTCTTTAGTTGCAGATAATACCTTGCAGTGTATTTTATCATGTCTGTAATCAAATCAATATTTGCAAGTATGTGATAATAATTTTTGTCATGCTTCTCTGAGAATCCTCTCTTGTTGAGCAGCCTAAGGCAGTAGCTTACAAACTTTGTCAGGGTGTCATGCTTCTCCTCGATTGTTTCAACAAGAACCTTGTCGTTCTTCTTTATGCCCTCGACAAGATCATTGCTCGCATCAATTAGTAGTCCGAATGTTCTTCTTAGAAGAATTGCAAAATCATCAATGGAACTGGTTGAAATGTTCTTGATTAAGCAGTAATTTTCCCTCTGCTGCACTATTTCAACACCCACAAGCCTGTTAACTTCCTCATGAATAATTGAGATAATCTTGACTTCCTTCATAGTCCTATGATGCGTTGCTGTCTGGTTGTGGAAATGTATCTCTATAGCGTCATATCCTAGCCTGTAAAGCGACCTAAGCATGAGCATTATTGAAGTCCTGTCAAGCCCGTCAAGATTTACTGAAACTTCCTGGGTATTGTCTATTTTATCAGTGCTTACTATTACAGAATTGTTCTTCTCTGTGAGCTCTAAAGCATCTCCTTTCTTTACATTGTACTTTCTTATCCAATCCCTTGGAAGCGAGATTAAGTGTGTTGAGTTTGCAATCTGAATTACTTTCCTTTGCATGTGTACCCCCGAATGTCCTTCGAGAAAGAGAACTTTATAAACTTTTTGCTTTTTTATATAACTCTATATAATTTTGTTATCGTATTAATACCAACTAAGAAATCTAAACAACCCTTAGAAAATTCTTAAGATTTATATCAGATCTTATTGAATGAGGATTAAAATGCGTTCTTGAAACCTTGTTTTTTTTCAGTTTTTCAATAACTTCAGACATTGGAGAAGAATTTTTCTTGTAAGCCTTTGCTGCTGCATGCATGTCATAGAAGCCAACAACCTGTATTTTTGATTCTTTAAGGATAATTTTGAGAAATTCAGCAGTTTCCTTGTCCTTATTTAGCTTCAACATTCGCTCAGCAAGCTTCTCATCCCACAAATTGCCGAGCCATAAAGGCCCTGCATAATCAATTTTATGATTTTTTTTGCATTTCTTGCTGAAAATGTCCTTCGAAACCCACCTGTCAAGGCAGCTGTCGCAATGCACAAGATATCCATGCTGCTCCAGAACCTTGTCAACAGCTGATTTATGTTTTTCGCATCTGAAGAAAATCCTGAAATAATGGTCTTTAGAGTATGAAAATATCGGAACAAGCGCTTTTTCCATCTCTGCCCCAACCAACTGGACTTTTCTTATCAAAATCCTAAGCCCAACCTCATGCATTAAATAATTGTTCATAGGCTTTGCCCAGTATTTTCTCAAGCAAGCCTCAGGATAGGTTCCTGACAGTGGCGCGGTGTCGGTTGCTGTTACTGCAAGTATGCTTTCTCTTGAAAGCCTAATGATTGCAGATTGAAGGAAAGGGTTCGGGCTTCCGAAAGGATCGACATCGATGTAATCAAATCCTGTGCTTTCGAGCAGGAATCTGTTCGCATCCATATTGCTAATGCTGAATTTTACATCATTCAACTTGGCATTCTTTGTCATGTTCTCAACAGCTTCCTTGCTGACATCATTCGCATAAACTTCTTTCACGTTCTTGCATTCCTTCAGAAATCGTATAGCTCTTACTCCTGAGCCTGCTAATGGGTCTGCTGCACGCAAATCCTGCCCAAGCGCATTTATCAGAAGCACAGATATGTCTCGGTTGAATTTCATTAGCGGGTTGTAGAATACCCCAAGCTTTCTTGATATCTTGCCGCTTTCAGGAATATCCAATTTTGTCGTGTTCTCAATTATCATAAAAGCATTATTACAGATAACATTTAAAAAGTAATTGTTTTTTTGAGAGCATATGGACAGAATACGCTCTCCGATATGCACTGTAGTGGGGCATGTTGACCACGGCAAGTCATCTATCTTAGACAAGATTAGAGGAACTGCTATCGTGCAGAGCGAGGCTGGGGGCATTACGCAGGCTATCGGGGCATCCATCATACCGCTTGATACAATAAAGAAAATATGCGGTCCCTTGCTTGAAAAGATGAATATCACATTCTCAATTCCAGGAATACTTTTCATTGACACTCCTGGGCACGCTGCTTTCACAAACATAAGAAAGCGCGGGGGAAACTTAGCTGATCTTGCAATTCTCGTTGTTGATATCAACGAAGGATTCAAGCCACAAACTATCGAATCTGTTCAAATACTAAAAAGCTACAAGACTCCCTTTATAATCGCAGCCAATAAAATTGATTTAATTTCAGGATGGAAAACGAAAGATCCGCTTCTTCTAAAAAACATTGAACAGCAGAATCCTGACACAGTTGGCAGGATTGAAACAAAGATGTATGAGCTTGTCGCACAGCTGGATAAGCTAGGCTTCCAGTCAGAAAGGTTCGACAGGGTTGATGATTACACAAAGCAGGTTGCGATAGTGCCCTGCTGCGCAAAGTCTGGCGAGGGAATCCCAGAACTTCTGATGGTGCTTGTCGGGCTTGCACAAAAATATCTCGAGAATAATCTAAAGCTTAGCTCCGAAGTAGGAGAGGGCACAATAATTGAAGTGAAAGAAGAGAAAGGGCTTGGGAAGACAATGGATGTAATACTTTTCAATGGAATCATGAAGACAAACGATCAGGTAGTTATCGGCGGATTGAACATTCCTATTGTCACAAAAATCCGCGCATTATTTCAGCCAGCCCCATTGACAGAGATGAGGGACAAGAAAGTAAAGTTCAAATCTGTGAAAGAGGTTGTTGCAGCTACAGGCGTTAAAATTTCTGCCCCAAACACAGAGGACGTTGTTGCGGGCATGCCGATAAAGGTTGCATCAAAAGATAATCTGGAAAAAATCAAGATTGCTATACAGCAGGAAATCCAGGAAGTAATTGTTGAAACAGAAAAAGATGGAATTGTCATGAAGGCTGACAGCCTTGGCTCGCTGGAAGCATTAGCTACAATCCTAAAAGAGAAAAACATTCACATAAGAAAGGCTTCTGTCGGAGACATATCAAAAAAAGACATTTCCGATGCTGAATCAAATTCTGAAAAGAATCCTTTTGAGGCTGTTGTAATAGGATTTAATGTCGAGGTTAGCCCTGATGCTGAATCATATGTGCAGAATGCAAAAGCAAAAGTGCTTACAAACAAAGTCATTTACCGATTGATAGAAGATTTTGAGGCATGGCAGGTTGCCGAGAGAACAAAGCAGGAGATGGCTAAATTCGGCGAGGTTACAAGGCCTTGCAAGATACAGCTTCTTCCTGGCTATGTCTTCAGGCAGAGCAACCCTGCAATTGTTGGATGTGAAATACTTTCCGGAATGGCAAGGACAGGCATTGAGCTGATGAACTCTTCAGGAAAGACTGTGGCTTTCATAAAAGCTATTGAGTATGAGAAAGAAAGCATAACAACCGCAGAGAAAGGCAAGAGAGTTGCGATGTCTTTGGAGCGCGCAACAGTAGGAAGGCAAATTCACGAGGGTGATGTTCTTTATTCTGTGATTCCTGAACACCAGTACAGGGAGATGAAAATTTTGAAGGAATACCTTTCGCAGGATGAAATACAGATTCTGAAGGAGATTGCTGAAATAATGCGCAAAGGCAATCCTGTATGGGGGATATAATGCAGCATTTCAAAGTCTTGAATTCTAAGGAAGTCAAGGAGCTTAACAAAATGATTCTTTCGAATTGGGGATGCGAGCTTGAAACAGAATGCGCTTTTCTAAAATCGTCAAGGGATAAGATATATCTTATATCTCGAGACATAACACAAATTGATGTATCAAAAATTAGAATTGATGTTGTCGGGCTTTATATTGGCGAACTTCAAGATAACAGGTTCCGCATTTCCATTGAAGGCAGCCAGCTTATCGGCCCTACTGCAACAAAAAATCTTGTTGAAGTTTCTGAAGACGATATGAGAAGCTGGCTGAAAGGAAATGACATTCCCAATAATTCAAATTTCCATGGCGATGTGATTCTAAAGCACAAAACTGATTTTATAGGGTGCGGAAGCGCAGGAGCTGAAATTA
>CAIVOO010000154.1 GCA_903907555.1 uncultured archaeon
ATGCTTAGCAAAAACACCAAACTGCAAAATAATATCTTGGCCAGTTTCCAGTAAGGGATAGTAAATTTGTATATTTTATACAGCTGCATTGTTGAAACTATCATGATTATTAAAAACGCAATAACACTTGCTATTGCTGCACCAATTATTCCGTAAAAAGGTATAAGAACAAAATTCAATACCAAGTTTACTAGAGCGGCAAGAAGCATTATTTTCAGTGATTTTTTTGCTTTTCCTATAGCTGAAAGTACATAATAATTTATCAGCCCCAAACTTATGAATGGGCCAGATAACGCAAATATCTGTATGACTGCACTTCCTGCACTGAATTTGCTTCCAAATAAAACATTTATTATTATCTCAGGATAGACAAATAATATTATTGCTGCAGGCAGTATGATGATCTCTATGTACGAATAAATTGCGCTTGTCATCTCTGACATTTTTTCAAAATCTTTTCTAGCTTGAAATTCTGAAAAAATAGGGTATATTGCCGTTCCGATAGCAGTTGCAACAAGCAGTAAAGTTGTGGATATTGGAAGAGCGACCTGGTATATTCCTACATTTTCCAATGTTGAGAAATATGTCAACATAAGGGTATCTGTCTGGGTTATAATCATCCAACCCATTGTCGCGAGAGTGACATACATGCCGTACTTGAAAGTTTTCCATACATCTGCCGGGACAAAATTGAATTTGAGTTTGAAAAAATTTGGGAAAAGCTTTAGGAATATTGGTGTATAAATTGCCAAAACCAGAATGTTGGCTAATGCGTAAGCATATGCTGGAGCTTTGATTGTGGCATTAAATGAATAAAATACAACTATTAATATTGAAAGTATAAAAACATTTTTTATAGTATCTAATGCGCCTCTTAGAACACTTCTTCCAAAACCATAAATGATGTTTACTAAGAAGAATGCTAAAGGCAAAGTCACGAAATATATGCAAAAAGGCAGCATTATGTGAGAAACATCAGTTCTGTAATAATTATTTGATAAAAAACTTTGTAATAACAACAAACCTATAGAAAAAAATACTGCCAATGTCAATTGAACATAAAGAATGGATAAAGAAAGATTTTTCATCTCCTTGAATTTTTTGTGCACTCTATACTCTACAAGTTTGTTTATTGTTCCTTGGCTTAGACCTAAATCAACAAATAAAGATAGGAAACTAAATAATGTGAAGATTGAGAAAAACAAACCATATTCACCAACTGTTAAATTCTTCGCCAGCGTTATCCTGATGAAGTAGCCCATCAATCCAGTAATGAGCATCAGAACAAATATGATTATGCTATCCCTTGCTGCCTTTCGGATATGTTCACTCATTCTATATCCTCTTTTTCGTTATTTCTTTTTAAACTTCACGTACTTATGATTTATTTTCTATATTATAATTAATTAAAATCCATTAACTTTAAATAGCTACAAGAACTAAGCCATATTATACTTATTTATCGGAAAAGGAGCCAGAAATGGCTTTTGAACGATGAATAAGTGCCCGTCACGAGAGTACTCAATGGAGCGAACGACGAAAGTCAAGCTATGAGCTTGAGGGTTAGTGTTACGGGCTACAAAGCCATCATATTCATTAAATAAGAATAGGGCAAGCAATTAAGCTTAATATTCATCATATTCATCGAGTTAAGCAGTTTAACAGTATCGGCGGATTAAAACGCCTCATTTAGATATTAACGCTTGTTCTATGCCTTATTGTGAATACAAGATAAATTAAAACAAGAGTGGAGGAATTCACATGGGAAAAATTAGTCCAGTAGCGTCTAAATATATTGTTCACGCTAACATAGAAATTGACGGTGTTGTAGACAGGCCAGATGTCATAGGAGCCATATTCGGCCAGACAGAAGGACTTCTAGGTGCAGACTTAGAATTAAGGGAATTACAGCGCTCAGGAAGGATAGGCAGGATAGAGGTCAACACAGACACCAAGTCTGGGAAGACTAGGGGAGAAATCATAATCCCTTCAAGCTTAGACAAGGCAGAAACTGCCATTGTGGGAGCTGCTTTGGAAATAATCCAAAGGATAGGCCCATGCAACGCTAAAATCAAGGTAGACAAGATAGAAGATGTCAGAATCTCAAAGAGATTATTTGTTGTTGAGAGAGCAAAAGAGCTCTTAAGGCAGCTTATGGACACTTCAATGCCAGATTCTGGCGAGATAGCAGATGAAGTCGCAGCTTCTGTAAGGGTTATGGAAATACAGGAGTATGGAAAAGAGAGATTGCCAGCAGGACCTGCTATTGACGAGTCAGATGACATAATAATTGTCGAAGGAAGAGCAGACGTTTTAACCTTGTTAAGGCACGGCTTCAAGAATGCAATAGCAATCAACGGAACATCAGTTCCAGAGACAATCAAGGAGCTATGCAGGCATAAGGAAACAACTGTATTCGTCGATGGAGACAGAGGCGGAGATCTTATCATTAAAGAACTCTTGTCTGTAACAGAAATCGATTTCGTTACAAAAGCTCCTGACGGAAAGGAAGTTGAAGAGCTTGCAAAGAAAGAAATCCACAAAGCATTGAGAAGCAGGATAGCTGCAGAACAAGTGAAGCTTGAAATGCC
>CAIVOO010000155.1 GCA_903907555.1 uncultured archaeon
CATTGAAATAGATAAATTCGGAACCAAATACAAATTAGTCCGGATGGACGGCGCTGAACTGGAAAGATGAACTTCACAACAGACATTGTCATCGGACTTGAAATTCATATCGAGCTAGATACTAAATCAAAATTATTCTGCGGATGTTCTACACAATCTGAAGAGCCGAATACTGCCACTTGTGAAGTATGTTTGGGAATGCCTGGCTCAAAGCCTGTTCTGAACAAGAAAGCTGTCGATTATGCATTGAAGTTATGCCTGGCTCTCGGATGCAGGGTTGCGCCTGAACTTGTTTTCTCAAGGAAATCATATTTCTATCCTGACTTGTCGAAGAATTACCAAATAACACAATATGAAATGCCGTTAGGGCTTGGCGGAAAATTAGATAATGTTGGTATAACAAGAGTGCATATAGAGGAAGATCCTGCTTCTTTGGTTCATCCTGCAAGCATCACAACATCAAAGTTTGTTTTGATAGATTACAATCGTTCAGGACATCCGCTTTGCGAGATAGTCACAGAGCCAGAGATTAACAGCCCTGAAGATGCAAGAGAGTTCATGAAGAAGCTGATTACTTTGCTGAAGTATCTCGGGATATTCCATCCGAATGGAATAATCAAAGCAGATGCGAATGTTTCTGTCAAGGAATCTGGATATACAAGGGTTGAGATAAAAAATATTTCTGGCTTCAAAGAGATTGAAAGAGCCCTCAAATACGAAGTTGATAGGCAAAAGTCTGAAGTGAAAGATGGAAAGAAAATAAGACAGGAGACACGCGGGTGGGATGCTGAAACAGGAATAACTTATCTTCTTCGAGTGAAAGAGACAGAGGACGATTACGGTTATATCATCGATCCTGATTTGATTGTTACCGACATAAATGAAGAATGGGTTAAACAGACACAGAAATCGCTTCCAGAGCTTCCCGCAGGAAGAATAAAGAGATACACTTCGCTTGGATTGGCTGCAGAAGATGCTGAAGTGATAACAGCAGATTATTCATTGGCAATGATGTTTGACAAAGTCGCGAAGAATTCAGATCCTGTGCTTGCATCCAAATGGATTCGAAAAGAATTAGTCAAGGTTGCGAACCAGAACAACAAAGAGATTGATGAATTGCCGATAACAGACATTCATCTGATTGAATTATTCCAGATGCTCAAGAACAATGAGATAACAGACAAGGTTGGACAGCAAATACTGAAGAAACTTGCTAAAGAGCCTTTCTCGCCAAGGGAATATGCTACAAAAGAAGGATTGATAGGTGTTGCTGAATCAACTGATGTGATCAAATTCGTTGAAGAGGCAATCAAAGAGAATCCTAAAGTTGTTGAAGATTACAAGAAAGGCAATGATAAAGCAATCAATTTCTTAGTCGGGGCTGTGATGAAGAAGACAAAGGGCAAGGCAAAGCCTGATGAATTATTAGAAATGATAAAAAATAAAATATAGAAAATTTTACATTAACTTATCAATCTCTTTCATGACTTCCAGCGGTTTATCAGCTTCTTCCACTGCTATGAAGTGCAAGGCCAATATTCCGTCAATGCCTGTTATTGTTCCTTTTGCCTTGCCGTACTTCACTTCTGATTCACTTCCAACTTCAAGCCCGACTCTGCCTGGGCCGCCACGCGTTGCAGGTCCTGCAGCACTAGGAGCTCCTAAAGAACAGTTTAACATACCTTCATCTGCAAATGAACGAAACACAATTGGATGATGTTCCTCCTGGAAATATCCAGCTACAAATGTCAGTCCTGGGAATACTCCCTTGGATTCTGCTTTTGCAAGCGCTCTCTTATCAAGAATATCTCCTACTCGAAGGAATCGTTCTTCTCCTCCTTTTTGAGGGTACATAACAGGAACAAAGCTTGGCGATATGCTGCCATATGCGTTACTTCCTACAATTTTTCTTTCCATTGCAAAACCATTCACAATTATATGATATACTGAAGAGCCGCAGTATGCTTTGCCTATTCCTGCTACCAGAACATCCTGCCCCAACAAATCTGTTTTTGGCATCAGGGCTACAGCATATGTACTGTTTACTTTCTCAAGTCCTGTGCTGTAAAATTCCTGAGCAAGGTTTGATAATCTTTTCGTCTCGCCAAATTTTTCTGGTTCTCCTTTCTCATTGATTGTTCCAGAAACCATGACATCCACTCCCCTTGCCAGTTTAATTATTGGAACCTGATAAAAACCTTTTTCAGGGCTGCCTACTGCCAATAGCATCATATGATGGTCAGAAACAGGCACGTGCGAGAATGCTTTAACATTAATTTCGTTTTTGCTTATATCATACATTCTTGGATTTACATTCATAAGCGGCCTATCTTTTTCATACGCTTTGTATAGCCCGGCAATTAATTCAGCCAT
Source organism: uncultured archaeon (assembly GCA_903907555.1). Lineage (GTDB taxonomy): Archaea > Nanobdellota > Nanobdellia > Woesearchaeales > CAIVOO01 > CAIVOO01. The sequence continues at coordinate 2,374 of CAIVOO010000155.1, forward strand.
TGCAAATAAATTTCCCATATAAGAAATTGCACCAAACATATCAGAATATCCCTGACTTGCAGGTTTTGTTTTTATTTTTGCATCATCCCCAATCATGTGTATCACCGAGAGGCAAAAAGCAGGGATTCATATAAAAACCTTTCTATAGTTAACTACTAAATAATAGTTATTTTTATATAGAAAGGTTTAATAACAGATTTCATCTGATATAATATATGGGGATTTTTAGCATATTCAAAAAGAAGAAAAGCAATACAAAAATAATACCTAGCCCTAAACACAACTATCATTTTTCTAAAGAGATATTGAA
>CAIVOO010000156.1 GCA_903907555.1 uncultured archaeon
GTTCAGATTCTCTTTCTTGAACCTCGCAGTCCTGTTGTTTTTTGTCAGGTATAAGCTTGAATTGCTGCTATTTGATCTTCTCGTTCTTGAATCAATGCTGTCTACTACACTTTTTAACTGAAATCCAAGATGCTTCACATAGCCTTCTGGTGTGGGATTGCTGTTAGACACTTTATATCTCCAAGGAGCGCTGGAATTGTATCCGAAAAGCGCAATCTCCTTGAGATTTAGCTGGAGATATCTGAAATTCACAGCAGCCGCTATTCCTGAAAGTATTGCATTATCCCTTTCATCATAATCAGATCTTATCAAAAGACCAAGATGTCTTCCGTATGCAGGATTTTGAGCAGTTTTCTTCATGAACTGAAATACTCCCCTTGCTCCTGCTCGTGAAACATTCCTTGATGAACCCCAGTATGTCTCTGCAATTCCAAGATGAGCATAGTTTGGATCAACTCCCTCTCTCTTGAAAGCTCCTTTTACGTAAGCGATAATGGGAATTTTGCATTTCGAATAGTTCTGAATTAAATTTTCAGCGCCGCAGACAGGCATTGACGCCTTTTCAACGGCTTTCCTTAGAGATGATGGATGATTCCTGTGGCTGTCTGCCCATTTGTTTGTCAGATAGTTAAGCGCATCCCTTGGCTGGTTTATCATCTTCGAGGCCAAATCCCTCATGTCCCTTTCATTCAATGTTATGTCTGTTGCGTAATCTCTCCTGCTTATGTCGTCAGTTTTCTCGAGAATTGCAACATCCTTGCTCGCAGGCTTAGCTGGTTCAACAACAGCAGGAACTGCTTGCTGCTGCGGAGCACTATATGTATTTCCGGTAGCTGCAGATGCAGTTAAAGCTACAGCTGCTAAAGCAGGTGCGGCAAATTTATTCCAATTGTTCCTTACTAAATCTAATAGACTCATTATTTCTCCCTCAGCTCAATCACCCAAAAATTCTACAGGCTCGCCGTCGAATCTATAGACCCTGGCGTTCTTGCCAGGCTTTTGATAATACTTCAAGTTGTCAAGCGAAAAACCTTCGAGCACAGACTTCCCGATTTCATATCCGACTTCTGTGCTTGGCTCTGCTATGTGATATCTCTTTTTCTTAAACTCGAAACCCAGACCGTTTTCAGCAGAAAATTCCCCTTCAACTGCGACAGTAACGTGGTCTACGCTGTTTCTTTTTGGGTCGCCTGCGTAAACCATCAGATAATTTATTCCGGTTTGCTCCAGCAGCGATGCGTAAAGTATGGTTTTTCCGCTGCAGTCATCCTTTTTTGTCATCAAAAGTTCAGGAGCTCTCTTCAGAACCTCTGAATCACGGCCTGCATTCTCCACCCATTTCGTATTTTTTAGCACGAAATCAAGCAGCGCCTGCGCTTTTTCTTCATTTGTCTGCGCATTCGATTTCTTGATTATCCTGTTCGCAAGCCTTGTCATTGAAGGCTCGCCCTTCTTTGAGACTAAAGGCCCATGGTTCGATGCCACTTTATTGCCGACAATGAAGTTCAAATCCCCGCAGTATACGCTCTTGTTTGAGATGTAATCTGAAAGCTCTTTCAGGGTAATATCATATTTTATTCCGTCCTTGAAATTGTAGACAAGCTTTCTTTTCGGACTGACATTCAAGTCCTCTGCGGGAAATTCAATTGAGTAATCAGAATTGCTTTCCGAGACCACTTTGACCCGCTTTTCATTCGGCTGTTTGGTCAGTTTGCCGAGCGTATTCGGGCCGTAAATCTTTTTCGGTACGTCGAAAGTAACTGTATGGCGAGTCAGGTTATACACTTTAAGTTCTGCATTCACGCCAAGAGCCTGCCTTGCAAAATCCTTGCTTGTAAATGTTTTGTCCCAGTCCACCATGTATGAAATCACCATGTTCTGCAGGTCGCTAGGCTCGTTGTACTTTTCAGGCTGCTCTTGTTTCACAGGAGCTTGAACTACGGGCTGCTGCACTCTCTGCTCAAGATTAGGATTTACAGGCTGTCCGCATCCTGCAACAGCGGCTGTTACTGCAAATGCAGTTATGAGATTTCTTATCCAGCTCATTTTTTCCCCGCCTTCCTGTGCGAATAGCATGCTTTTTCGAATTGGGGAAGATTTTTTGTTTTGCAAAAAGTTCTGCAGTAGTTCTGCATCCCCTTATCATTGTATTTTTCTCCGAATGCGCAGTAATAATTCAAAGAAGCACCAGCCTTCTGTCTCGATTTCAATGCATTTTTAGAGTGTAACCCATCTAACCAGCATTGTTCAGTCTGGCACATGTCTTCCTTCGTTATTCCAAGATTTTTTGCCAGCTGTCCATCAAAAACCATTCTTCTCCCGAATAATTTGGTCTCATCATAATCCTCAGAAACAGAAACTGTATCCTCGACTTTCAGACCGCTGCAAATCTTTTCCAACTGCTTTTCAGATTCGCTTTTTTTATACGGTTCAGCGCCTATCAGTCCGTTTGCTTCCTGCATTAAATCATAAACAGGTTTGAGCGCTGCATACTGCTTGCAGTCCCTTTCAAGCTGCAGTCTTTCCTGTTCAGCCTTCAGCTCGTGCAATCGTTTTATCAGTTCAAACGTTTTCTGCCTGTCAGCCAATCGTTCCTGCTTTCTTTCAAATTCCATCTCAAGTCTTTCCAAATCATCATCCTGCGCAATTGCGTAGCCTGCTGACAGCGCAACAGCGCCAATCGTTAATGCCATTAATGCTTCTTTTATCATTTTTATTTCCCCTCAGCTCAGATAATCCTTTATCAATCCGTAAAATTCCTGGTCAGGAACTTTTCTTTCCATCATCGCATCTATCCTGTCGAGCAGCGATTTTCGTATCGTGGTAGTTTCTATTTTAGTCGTTCCAGGAATCATGCCATCCAATCTTGCCAACTGCTTATTTTTGTCATCCTCGCAAACCACAATTTTTGTCGCGTCGGCAATAACTCTTGGATTGTGCTCATAAGCTTCGTCATCTTTGCATTTTGTCCAGACCTTGAACAAAAATGCCTGCTTTGTTGACGGCGAATAGATGCACACCCGTTCTCCGAAATCTGATGCAGCATTGTCTGCTTTGTAATAGATGCTGCCTCGGATGATATACGCTTCAACTCTCACCAGCGATGCAAGCTCTGCAATCTGGTCGAGAAGACTCATCTGTCCCCTCGCTTTGCGAATTTGTGGACAAACGCGACTCTGCCGTCGCCATTGTAGTCTCTTAACTTAAGGACTTCTCCCTTGAAGATTTTCTGGACAGACCTGTTATCGCCGTTATCTTTCTGGAAATCCTCAACATACCTTGTTCCTGCGATAGGCACATAATTTCTTTGTTCGTCTCTGACCTGCACGCCTTCGTTCTCCAGGAATCTGTAGAAGAAATCTCCTTTCTTGACGTCTCCTGCCAAAACTGTGTATTCAATTATTTTTGGAGCTACAATTTCAGGGCCGTCAACTTTTACAGCAACAGGTGTTTGTACTTCAACAACTCTTGTTGTCGGATTGTTCAATGCATAATTTGCAACTCCTGTCAATACAGCCAATGCTGCTATTCCTGCAGCAACAACTCTCTGTACAGATTTTGGGCTTTTGTTGAAATCTCTCCTTATTGTCTGCCCTCCTGCATAGACAGTCATCCCCACAGCTGCTGCTCCTGCAGCAGTGACTGCAGCTGCATCAAAAGCTGTTTCAACAGTTTTTGCTGCGAGATATCCTGCTTTATTGTGAGCCTTAACTATAGAATTCTGTTCTGCTCTTACAATTTCATTGAACCTGTTTGCAGCTTTTTCTGCGATAGTTGCTGGAGCCAATGTTTCAATATTATGCTTTATCTTTTCTGCTTCAATCCCTATCTCAAGGCTGCTTCTTATCTGCGGTTCCTTGTATACCAATAAATCGTTTAACGCTTCGTTTAGTTTCATTTTGTTCCTCCCAGCCCACCATTTTTCCTTCTGATGATTAATATAGCA
>CAIVOO010000157.1 GCA_903907555.1 uncultured archaeon
AATTTTTCGAAAATGATTTTCTGTTCAGGAATCCTGTCCTTAATCCAGTGATTGTCAATTCCTACTTCGCCAATCGCTACTGGCTTGTTTTTTTCGATGAATTCGAAGCAGGCGTCTGCTTCTTTTGAGGTTTGCAAAAAAGTTACAGGAGCTAGTCCGAGAGCAGGCTTTACTATTGAATATTTCTTGCATATTTCCAAAACTTTCTTGTTGCTTTCTAAAGAAGTCCCTTGAGTTATGATTAATCCTAACCCTGCTTTCTTTGCACGCTCAATTACTTCAGGCAGGTCTGTAAACTGGCTGTCGTCTAAATGTGTGTGGACATCTACTAGCATAGAAATTCGTATTTGTTATTTTTATTTAAATCTATGTGGATTCATCATCAAATTCGCCAGCATCGTAACGAGCTTTTAATAAAGCTGGTGAAAGCCTTTTTTCAGGAGCCCTTCTTGTTCTCATCTCTTCATCATCGAACATGTAAAGTTTTCTAATGCCCTTCTTAATTGCGCCAAAACCTTTCATTTCCGGATGAGAAGTTGCACGATAATCAACTCTTAATCCTTTAAGTTCCTTGTAAAGTCCGAAATGCTCCAAGACAACAGTGATTCCTAAATCCTGCAATGTGCGCACTCCTTTATGCCTCATGTTGTTATTTGAATCCAGTAGCCCAATGACAACCTGCTCTATGCCTGATTTTTCAATCAATTTTACACAGCAGTCCATCACAGGCTGATTTCCAGAATGTGCTCTATCAATACATGGCTCTAATGTTGTGTATAATGTAGCTCCATCTGCTTTATTACCAGCCATCAGCAAAGCTGTCTGTTCAGCATGAAATGTGATAGGATGGTTAGGATCTTTGCCTTCAGCAATCTTCTGCCTGTAGCCGAATCCGACAACTTCTTCACCTAAAACTATTACTGCTCCGACCTTTGGTGAGTCTGAAGAACTCTTGGCATATTTTATGGCCATTTCCATGTATATCTTGTTTGGATCTTGCATTTTAATATAGGAAATAAGTGCTAGTATATAAATTTGTCACTTCACAATGGTTACGAATAGGAAAGGTTTATAAATGAGTTTATATTAAGGAACGCTATGAGTGCGATTGTAGCAGCAATGGTAGGAGGAGCGGCAGCCGCGAGGAATCAGCAAAATAATCAGAAACCTCAACCTGAAGCACCGAAACTCAATATAGAGGAAATTATTGAGAACGAATTAAGGAGCAGAGGTGAGATTTCTAAAGAAGAAAGGATATATTGGCAGTATGATGATGGATTTCTGGGATTCGGCAAAGAGCTAACAGCAAAAGTTGGAGAAAGAGATTATCAAGTTCAGATAGGATGGAAGAATCCATTTACAGGAAAAAGAAAATTAAGGTGTTCTGGCGGGAATATCGCTGACAACAATGATCAGTTACTTGAAATAAAATTAGAGAATGATTCGACTGTTTTTTCTAAAGATTTAGTTTTCAAGAAAGATTCTGGTCTATCTGCAATATTTTTCGAATCATATAAGCCAGAATTGAGAAAATTATA
>CAIVOO010000158.1 GCA_903907555.1 uncultured archaeon
GCTCCTGAAAAGCTTCCAATCTACAAAGTGCAGGTTTCAAAAAAACATCCAACATTGGAAGTGCTGCATCCAAAGACATACGACTCTGTTCCTGTAAAAAATCCTAAAAAGTTAGATGATGATAATGCGGATGTTGTTATTTCCGACGGAAATTTATACCTTATTTGATTTTGCTATTCCTATAATCCTCAACAATTCTTGATATTACATCTCCTTTTTTCTTCTCTTCTGCTATGTCCTTGGCATCTGCCAGCGCAAACAATCCTGTCTCAAACATGGGTATTTTATTCTTATCCAGCATAATCATGCCTATCTTAACCTTTTTTTCAGAAATCAATGTCACATTTTTTTCTTTCAGATAGCTGACAGTGTTCTGGCTGATTATTTCAGGCCTTTTTACATACACTAAATCATAATCACAAATATTAAGCAGCTTGTTCTTCGCTTTAAACTCATCAAAGCTGAGTGTTTCAAGCTTTTTTATCAAAACCTTGTCCTTCAACTTGCCTATCAGCTCATATAATTTTTCAATTTGCGCATCTTTTGCTTCAGCAGCAGAATCTTTTGCACTTAATTGCTCTTCCAAAAATCTTATTCTCTGGTTTTTGTGCTCAAGAACAGGATTCTCTCTTTTGTTGAGAATCTTTTCCTCTCTTTGCAGCATATTGATATTCTCATTTCTTAAGTGAGCCATTAATTTTTCAACATCAGCAAACCTTTTCTTGAGGAAAGACAGCTCATCCTTCAATGCTTCATTCTTTTCGTAAAGCCTTGCGATTGATTTGTCAGGAACTTCCTTCTCAAGACTTTTCCTTATATCCTTGATTACTGGCTCTTCAGGAGTTTCTATGATTTCAACAGCCAACTTTATCGGAATTTCCTTTTTTACAACAAGCTCTGTGACTTTTTCTGCGAGGTTTTCCTTCTTTAGCTTTTTCAGGGTCACTTCTATCTTGCTAAGCAGCTGCAGAAGCTCTGAATAAGCAAACATTGCAGATGCTATAGCGTCAAATTCGTGCGAGTTCTTGCTGTGCTCATCCTCAACAAGCATCCTTTTCTTGTCAAAAGCCAAATCTTCGCGCGGGCTCAGTATCTTGGCTCCGACTTTTATTGCAAATGTCTCGACAAATCCTGGGACACGAGCCTTGTCAGTCCCGACAGCCAGAACCCTGCCAAATCCTGTGATATCTTTTATCAAGCTGCTCAAATCGTATTCCCTGTGAGAAAAAGTTTTCACAACCTTCCCATTTAAGTCGAGCACAGCAACCCCGACAGTAGTGCCTGGATCGATGCCAACAATTATCAAGGGTTGTCTCATTTGACAAAATTATTAACCATAATATTAAAATCTTTGTCAAAATATTTATAAACACAGTTTAATGCCTTGCCATAATGATAGAAATTGACGGTTCTTATCTCGAAGGAGGTGGGCAGATTGTCCGAAATGCTTTAGCGCTTTCTGCACTGACTGGAAAGCCGTTTAAGGTTTACAACATAAGAAAAGGCAGGCCTGATGGCGGGCTGAAGAACCAGCATTTGTTTTGCGTTAAGGCAGTTTCAGAACTATGCAATGGAAAGGCTGAAGGCGCAGAATTAGGCTCTACAGAGCTGATATTTTATCCAGGAAAGATTAAGGCAAGGACTTTAAGCATCGACATAGAAACAGCAGGCTCAATCACTCTTTTATTGCAGTCGCTTATTATTCCTTCGATGTTTGCAAACGCAAAAGTAAGGCTTCGCATAAGAGGAGGAACAGATGTGCAGTGGAGCATGCCTGCAGATTATTTCAAGAATGTATTCCTGCTGCATCTAAGGAAATACGCTGACTTCGATTTCAAAATGGAGAAAAGGGGATATTTCCCGAAGGGCGGCGGATTTATCGATTTGACGATAAAGCCGAAATACAAACTTTCAGACTTTGAGAAATTCGAAGATTTTTTCAGCGAATTAAGACAGCAGGAGAAATTAATCATTACTAATCTTGGCGAACTCGCGCAGATAAAGGGTGTTTCGCACGCTTCAAAGGATTTGGAGAAGGCAGAAGTTGCAGAAAGGCAGGCTTCTTCAGCAAAACTTACACTCCAAAAAATAGTTTGCCCAATCCAGATAAAGGCAGAGTATTCTGACTCGTTGTCAACAGGCTCGGGCATTACATTATGGGCTGTTTATTCTCTTGGAGAAAATATAAACTGCGTTGGCGCTGACGCTTTAGGCGAGAGGGGAAAGAGAGCAGAAGATGTAGGAATGGAAGCTGCAAAAAACTTAATTGAGCAGATGAATCTAAAAGCTCCTGTGGACGAGCATCTCGAAGACAATCTTATACCTTTCCTTGCATTGTTCGGCGGAGAAATATGTGTCGGAAAGCTTACAAATCACACATTGACAAACATCTTTGTTACAGAGCAATTTCTAGAAGTTAAATTTGAAATAGATAAGGATAAAAAAATAATAAAAGTTGGTGTTTAAGAAAACATTTATTAATATTCAAGATATAAGTTTTATCAATATGGTCAAAACAGTAAGCATAAAAGAGGTATACAAACGATGGGCGCAAAGATATGAGAATGATTTGCCCTATCTCTTCGAAAGTGAAAGTGAAAAAGTCATCCCGTTACTTGGAAACGTTAAGGGGAAAAAAGTTCTTGATCTTGGGTGCGGCACTGGAAGGTATAGTGTTGCGCTCGCGAAGAAAGGCGCAATTGTTACCGCAGTCGATTTTTCGAAAGAGATGATTGCGGTTGCGAGAAAGAAAGCAAAGCAATCAAAAGTTAAAATAGATTTTAGAAATATTGATCTGAAAAAAGGATTTCCTGAAGGAGATTATGATATAATACTATCAATGTTGGTACTTGGGCATTTTAAGAAAACTGCATTATTATTCAGCAAGATTTCAAAAGCCATTAAACCAAATGGAATTTGTATCATTTCTACATTTCATCCGCATAAAGAAGGCGGAAAATTAATATTGGTTCAAAGTTTAGGTTTAGATGCAAGAAAATACAGACAAACTAAAGAAGAATACATATCCGCTATAAATAATGCGGGTCTCTTGTTTGAAAAATTTTTGGAAATAAAGTTCTCTAAAAAAGCAATATTACATGCAAAAAACGACGGGATTAATATTGAACAATACAGTCATAAACCTTTTCTGATGGTATTCAAAGCAAGAAAAAAATAAACTTTTTACAATCCAGATATTTCAATATCAGTCTTCAATGCCATGATGTCATAGTAGATTTTTCTTTTCTCCTCTGCATCTGCTTTGAATCTTGCATAAGCTTCCCTTATCTGCGAGTAAAGCTGTCTTGCCTGGGCAACATTATTCTTTTTCAAGGCAGCCCTTGCGTCGCTCAGCAGCTTGTACACTTCAAAGCTTTCAGGATTTTCCTCATGCATGAAGCTCTCTTCGACATCCACCTTGTCTTCTTCAGTCACAGAGTATTTTCCTAATTCAGAAGCAAGATATTCCTTGAACGAACTGTCCTCGAACGTGTGCTTCTCCTGCTCGAACATGTCATGCTCTTCAGAGATGTGCTTTTCTTTCTCGTCAAGAATCTTTTCGCGTACTTTTACTTTTGAATCTGTATCGAAGACTGACTTCTCTCTGTCTTTCATTGATTCAAGCTTTTTTGTCTGCTGCTCAATGGCTTTTTTCAAAGAATTGTATTCTTTTAGCATGTGCGGCTTGAACTTTTTGAATTCCTTAATCTTCGCAAGCCTGTCCTCTTTCTTATTAATCTCGCCAGCCCTGAAGTCAAGCGCCTTGTTGGCTTTCTTCAAATTTTCTTCACGCTGGTCAAGGACTGCGTTGCTCTTGTCAAGCTTGTCAAATAGATTGTTGAGCTGCTCTGTTTTCCTTTCAACCGCAAGCTGCTCTTTTTCAAGCATTCTTACCTTCTTCAGGATGTCCTTTTCTTTTTCATCAATTATCTTTTGATCTTTCTCAAGCTTGTTGACTTCTTTGATTGTTTCAAGCTCTTTATCCTCAATTTCCTTTTCAGCTTGTTTGAGAGTCTTCAGCTTTGCATCATATTCAACAGCAAGCTTGTTTGCCTTGTCCTGCAGGTTGAAAACCTCCTGCTCCAGATCGTGCTTTTCAGAATTAAGTTTGACTATCTGGTTTGTAAGGTCCTTCTGCTTCCTTTCCATGAATGCGCTGTCTGTCAGTAGCTGTTTTGATTTTTCTTTAAAAATTCTGTCCTGCTCTATGAGCTCTGCCTCTTTCTTTGCAAGGACATTTTCCTTGTCTGACAATTTTTTTCTGATTTCTATTGTGATATTCTTCATCTGGTCATTGAGCAATTTCTCCTTCGCTGCCAAGGCGTTCTGCTTCTCAATGAGCGGCTTCTCTTTTGTGGCAATTATTGCTTTTACTCTTTCAGGAATCTTCTGAAGCTCTGAACTTAGTATGTTCTCTTTGTGATTCAATGCATTTTCCTTCTCATCCAGCTGCTTCTTCCTTCTTTCTAACAAAAATGCCTGTTTATCTGCCTCTTTCTTCCTGTCTGCAATCTGCTTTGAAATGTCATTAGCCTGATTTTTCACGTTTGTGAGCTGGCCTGTGTTAGTTTCAATGTCTTTAAGCAGCAAATCCCTTTTCTGCTTAAGGCTTTCAATCTCTTCAACAAGCCCGCGCTTTACTTTAGATTCTAATTCATCAATCTCCTTTGCAACTTTTCTCTTGTCGCTGTCAAGCTGGTTTCTGTCCATGGCCACCTGCCTTGACATATCAAGAACTGATTTCTCTTTTGAGTCAAGAGTTGCTTCCTTGTTCCTCAATTCTTCATTCTTTGTGATTATGAAAGACTCCCTCTCATCCATCTTGGCTTTTCGCTTGTCAATCTCCTTTTCCAGTCCAAGTATGATTTGCTCCTTGTCCTTTATCTGCTGCTCCCTCTGCTTTATCTCTTTCAGCTGGTTTCCAGATGACTGTTTCAAAAGCTCAAGCTTGTTCTTGTTCTCTTCCAGGGTTTTTATGCTTTCAAGCTTTTGTTTTTCGAGACCTTCAACTTCAAAAAGCAGCTTCTTTCTGTCGCCTTCGATTTTTGATAGCTTGGACGTGATTTCCCTGCCCAGCATTTCTGCCTGTTTTTCTTTTTCCGCAACAGTTTTTCCCTTGATTTCTAGCTGATTTCTTAACGTCAGCAGTTCATCCTCATGCTTGTTGAGCTTGATTCTTTTATCATTGATTTCCCTTTCGAGCTTTAAGAAAAATTTCTCCTTGTCATGGACAGCCTCTTCTCTTTCTTTCAGCTCTTCCATTTTATCTTTAGACTGTTTTTTGAACATTGAGAAAAAACCTTTATTTTCGCCTGTTACAGGTGCCTGTGGCACAGTTTCTACAGATGTTATTTCAGATTTCATATATACTACCCCCTTTTAAACAAATTCGCTGTTACGTTTAAATAATTTTGTAACTATTAACGAATGGATAACCAAATACGAAAACATTTATAAATGGGCTGATTTCCTTCCCCTCTGAGGCAATATGAAAAAGGAACTAAAATGCATGTCATGCAGCAAGAGAATAATGAATGAGTCCAGCGGAGTAAGGTTTATGTGCCCGAACTGCGGAAAGCAGGAAATCATTAGATGTGGGCATTGCAGGGAGCTGGCAGCGAAGTACACATGTCCTGAATGTAATTTCCAAGGACCTAATTAAAATGGGAATTGCGATTGTAACAATAACAGTAATGCCTGAGTCGCCAGAAGCAGACTTTGATTCTATAGGAGCAAAGGCAAAGATAGAAATCGAAAAGATGCACGGCAAGGTCGGCAAAATAGAAGTCGAGCCAGTGGCATTCGGGCTGAAAGCGATAAAATTAATGTTTTCTATTGATGAGAAGCACGGCTCGCCAGATCCAATAGCAGAAGTTATTGCTAAATTTCCAGGCATAACATCTGCTGAGATAACTGACGTAAGAAGAGCGATTGGATAATTTTACTGAAATTGGCTCAAGTCAATTCCCTTTCTAGCCCAGTATGTCGCATCATCCATTAGATTGCTTCTCTGCTTCATTCGCATGTACATCTTGCCTTCGCGATGCTCTATCTGAGTCCATCTCAGAAGTCTTTGGTCCGATTTTATGAAGTTTATTTTCATTTTCGTTTGTTGTTTTCTATTTTATAATTTGTTTAGCATCTCGAAATGCTTGCTGTTCATTTCGATGACTGACATTCCCCGTAAGGGAATTCCCCCTTGTCAGTTATGATATTTTATTGGAAGGCATTTCGCCTTTGTGATGCTAAACAAATGATTTGTGATAATAAAGGCTGGCTGAGGGTGTCGAGGTGAAGCAAACACCCTGCAGCCAAGCTCGCATTTTTCCCGCTAAGGAATGTTAATAGATTGAGGGAGTCCGCACCTTGAGATGCGGATTCCCGCAACTGTGAATATAATGCCACCCGTCTGGTCCTGCATCGCGGACCAGTACGAGCAGCCCCCCAACAATCCGCTTTCGCGGATTCAAAACTCAGGCGAGTCTTGAGCTTAATGATATGTGACTTGCTGATACAGAGCCTTTTCTGCTGCATCAACTATCTGTGGAATGCTGTACTGATTTGGCGTTCTTTCTCTTTCGCAGCACGCGTTTGTTTCCAAAGCGAATAAAATCTCTGTTGCTGCTGAATCGATGCAGGCATCATCTATAGAACGCCCTTCGAACTGTCTTTCCTGCAATCTTTTTGCAACTGTTGCGGCTATTTCGCCGACATATTTTGTAGTATCAAACTGTTTGCACACTGGTGGCATAGAGTCTACTTTAGCATAATAGCTGTCCATCAGTTTTTCATATATTGAATATGCTGCCTTGAATACTTCATGATCTACTTGTATGTAACTTACCTGGCCCTCTCTATTCAAATCTACCCCAATCATTTTTCCACCCCAACTACTACCTCTTTACTCAGCTTAGATGCTGTTCCTTAGCATTTTCTCCGCTTTTGCGCGTAATGCTTTATCTAAATTAATCGTGATTTTCCTTGATTTCTTTTTCAGATTCTTGAGCCAGCCCACTTCTGTGCTTATCAGCCCGAGCTCGTCGAGATTCACCAAAAAGGTCCTTACTCTCCTCTCAGTTACCGGTTCCGCATTGTATGATGTGCAAAGCTCAAGATATTTCTTGTATACCTCTACTCCGTCTATCTCCAGTCCTGCCTTCTCATTTTTCAGGACTGCGTAATACACTAACTTTTGATGTTTCGGCAGGCTTGAAACCAGATTGAGCACTGAGTTTTCCTCAACGCTCCTGTCTGCTGACTCGACAAGATCCAATGATATCTTGTCCTTCCTCTTTCCAACCGCTATCTTTGCGCAGGCGTCGACAAGCTCAAGCGCTTTCCTTGCATCTCCGCCCCTGTTGGCCTCAATCTCTGCAATCTTCCTGATTACAGCCTCGCTCATTACATCTTTCTTTAACGCAAACTTGACCCTCTCTCTTATGATGTCAGAAAGCTCTTCGGCATTGTAAGGCGAAAATATCACCTTTACTCGGCCGAATGCTGATTGTGTCCTTGGCTTGATGTAGTCTGACACCCTGACATCGTTTGAGATTATGACTGTTGATACGCTTGCCTTGACATTGTCGTTTATCCTTGCAAGCCTGTAAAGCACGTCATCTCCAGATTCCCTCAACGCGTAATCGACTTCATCCAGCATAATCAGCACTGAGATTTCTTTCTTGCCCAGCACCTTGCCGAATTCGTCAAGGGTTTTTGCCCTGTTCCAGCCCATCTTTGGATATTCTGTTTCCGGGTTTATTTGAGCCAGAACAGAGAGCAAAATGGAGGTTTCTGTCCTGTTTTCAGAACAGTTAACATAAGCAGTCTTCAAGTCGATGCCTTGCTTCTGCGCTTCTGACTTGAGTTCTTGTATGAGATCCAGCATCAACGCTGTCTTTCCTGTTCCTGGATTTCCATAGACGAATACGCATGAAACCGCTGATTTCATGAGTATGGGCGCAAGCTCCATGACGAGTTCGTTCCTCTGCTTGGTCCTGTGAAGGAAGCCAGTCGGAGGCTGCTGCGCGAACAGCACGTCCCTGTCTTTGTATATCGGGTTTTGCAAGATGCTTGCAAAACTTATTTTCTCTGTCTCCATTATTTAACCACCACCATAAATGGTAGTAATACATCCCTTGTATATAAACTTTCCGATTTTTCCAATAGTCATTATATTTCCGATTATTCCGATACTCGTTATGGCGCCTATTGAGCTGTTTTACATAAATATAGGGAAAATATTTATACCACCTATCCTGAGGTTTTGGTATGCTGTATGATATATTGGGCAACAGGGCCTGCGTGAACATACTGAAGAAGCTTTACGACTTAGATGTCGAGAAGAAGTATTCTGTAAAGATAAGCGAATTAGGGGCAGTGCCTTACAATTCTATTATCACATTGAAAGAACATGATTTAGTGCTGATAGACAAGTCTGATTCTGATGAAGTTGTAAGCATAACATACAAGGGAAAGCAGTTTATCGAGCAGTTTGACAGGCTACATAAGGTTTTGGTGTCTAAAGAGCAGCCGAGAAGCCTTGATATTGTGTATGACTTGTCAGATGCTGAGAAGAAGCTTCTTATTGTTTTGTTTAGAGTTGAGAGAGAGACAGGAATGCCTGTGTCGCTGCAATTATTGACTAGAGAATTATTCCCATATCAGGATTATAACAAGAAAAAGCAAGGAGTTGCTAAATTGCTAAATAAATTGGTGGAATTGAATCTTGCTGAGAAGAGAAAGGACGGAAGGGAAGTTTATTCCAAGACATCGCAGTCAGGAATAAGAATCCTTAAAGAGCAGATATTGAATACATTGGAATTGAAGATAAACTGATTATTTCTTAGAGAAGAATCTTGTTTTAAAGCTTTCAAAATCCTTTATTACGCTCCAGCTCTTTATTCTGTTGAATATGCTGGTGAATTCGTTTCCTTCGTAAGCCAGCAGTGTTTTTGAAGTATTTGTTTCTTGGGTTAATGTCTTGTCAGATATTTTTAATGAAGGTTTATCGAACGATTGGTAAGCTAGGATATAATCCGGATAAACTAAATCCTTGCTGAATGACGCATATCTTGCCTTGTCTGTCTCTCTGATTATGAAGCTGCCTGAAAATGTTTCCGAGATAGTTCCTTTAGTTATTGCAGGGTTTTGTATGTTGACTCTGATTTTTTCATCGTTAGGAATGATTGTTATTGTGTTGTTTTGCAAGCTTTTTATGACTGATTTGAATTCCAGATTAAGATTGTTGTATTCCTGCAGATTAATTGCAGGGAACAACGCTTTTTCAGGATACCTGTCATACTGAATGATATTTTTCAGAAGAATTTCTTTTCCTATGAATCCGTAATTTGCTGTTGTTATTTTTTTAAGGAAGACATCCTTTGCATAACTACTCTCGAATCCAAGTATGTATTCTTCGCTTCCTATGTTGTAGATTGAGAAAGAAACTTCCTTTTTGACCTTGTCGATGTAATTGTATCTTGCACCAGAACATAAAGTGATGGTTGGGCTTAGCTTAACGATTGCAAATCTATTGTTTATTTCGACATTCGAAAACTCGCATTGGCCTTCCAGCTGTTCTGTCGAGTATTGTGTTGTGTAATTTAATATTCCGTTCTTCACAAAGTAAGTCTTGTTGATGATTCTTAATACAGAATTATTGCTTGTTGCCTCAAATTCAATGTTGCCGCTTGTTAATGTCATGCCTTCATTAAGTATGAACTCTGTTATCCCAGCTGATATGAAGCCGAACGATTGGTCTTTATTGTATGAGATAGTGTAATTAGCTCCATTTGATGCGACTGTTGCATTGTTTTTCTCCTTTGCTGATTTTATTTTGCCTCCAGCTATCGAAGTTTTGGTTAGAGAAACAAGCGAATCAATGATATTCGAGAAGACTGAGCCTTTAGATTCTATTTTAGAAGCAGACTTGACTTCTACAACATCGCCAGAGTTTGAGAGAGTAACCTTGAAATCCTGGACATCTGTCGATGATAAGATGTTGTTGTAATCAGCTGATTTTGCAGAAGGGATTTCGATTTTATCGTTAGAAACTTCCATCCCAGAAGCGTCTTCGGCTTTGGTGGATGTTGTTTCCACATCAATGCCGTTAGAATCCCTGTTGAAAGAGATAATATCAGATGTTGGAATTGAGACTTTCTTCCCATCAGGCCCGACTGAAACTAAGTTGTTGCCTTCTAGCTTTGTATTTGAAAGATCGCCAGAGATAGATTGAATGTTAGAGCCTGTTCTCCTGTTGATGGCCTCTCTAGCTGAATTAGGATTGTATTGCGCGAGATCGCCCCACTTGGATTGGTCGACTTGAGAGAGCTGCTCTCCAGTTAATCCTTGTTTTTGCGTTTCGGATAGTTTGTCGAAGATGGTTGGAATGTCAGAGGGGTTTACTGTTGTGATGTCTTGAATGCCTTGAACATCTGTTATTTCCATTGAGGCGTAGTCTGGAGGAACGCCGAAACCGCCACCTTGTTCCTCTCCTAATGCTAGAACATAATTAAAATTAATAATATATAAACTTATTAAAAGTAGACAAAAAATAAAACCTCTTTTTAGCATAAGATTAATGTGATTCTATCCAGCTTATAATTTTTTCTAAATATTGCTGTTCTGTCGATTTGTGACCTGGCACGCCATTAATACCTTCTCCATTATTTTTACCATTTAAGTAATAGGCAAAAGTCGGAACTTTATCAACATCATATTTCTTGATTAATTCTTTCCAATTTTTAGCTAAACTTTTATCTTGTCTCCAATCATATTTGTCTTGTGGAAGTTTGTATTCACAGAACTTTACTTTGTCGCCGTACGTCTGTTTCAATGACTCCCAAATATTAGCTACTTTCGGGCTTTCTGGGTCCCAATCACTCTTGAACAAAACTATTGTTTTTCCTTTCGATTGATAGACTTCGTTTTGATAATTATCATCATTAACTTGGACTACTTTGGCTTTCTTACCATTTTTCGCCTCAGCTTCTGCCGGCGCTAGTCCTACATAAGCAGCTATTCCTAGGCCTATTACTGCGCCTACTCCTTTCAAGAAATTCCTTCTTCCCTCATCTACTGTATCGTCTATCGACATACGCTTATTTATGCAGAACTTATATTTAAATCTTTCGGTTAGTCACCACCTAGAAGTGACGAATAAATCGATAAAACATTTATAAACAATAACCTCTATCTTTTGTTTATGAAAAGAGGGCAGATGACTGTTTGGATGATTTTTGGAATTCTCGTCATAATGGTTGTCGCGTTCCTTTTCCTGATGGTCAGCCAGAAGCAGCCGGTTGCAAAACTCACGACAGACAAGCCTACAGTTCAATTGTTCGTGCAGAACTGCCTAGATGCTACAACAAAATATGCCTTGTTCAAGGCAGGAATGCAGGGCGGATATACAGAGCTGACAAGAAACTTTTACGTCAAGGATCCGCTTCAGATGGCTTACGGGCATTACATAAAGAATATGCTCATTTCTGAAGATGAGTTGCAAATCCAGTTGGAAAATTCAATCACATCGCAGCTTCTTGTCTGCCTGCAGGAATTCAGGGCTTTTGACGATAAGGATTATGAGATAAAAACAGAAGGTGTGCCTAAAGTTTCTGTTGCGCTGTCAGATTCTTCTGTCGACGTTACAGCAGAATATACAGTCAAGATAATCAACCAAAAGACAGAGACGCTGGATAAATTTCACGCAGAAACAAACATTCCGATAAAAAGGATAAGGAATGAGCAGTCCAATATTCTTGATGACGAACTGTACAACCTGGATGAATTAGGAAAAACATCTGGAAACACTTATGTCTTGCATTTTTCAGATTCGGACATTGTGGTGTATGAAGACCCTTCCAAATTAGACGGGCAGAACTTTTTGTTTGCTTACGCTGTGAAGAATTAGACGCTTTCTTATTTTTAGTGCTGAGGGTGGGTGGAGGGCATAAATTGAACATCAAGCGTATTCAGAGAATTCCCTCCCTGAATTAACAAAAGTTATATAAAGAAAATGTAATGAAAATTACTTATTCGTTCGCGGACGTGCCAGAGCCTGGTCAAATGGAGTAGGTTTAGGCCCTACTGGCTTAGTGCCTGCGCAGGTTCGAATCCTGCCGTCCGCATTATTGTAACTGTTTTAAAACAATTCCAGGCTCAACTTTCCTGAATTTTACATAGCCGTTTTGCTTTCCAATGAATTGGTATGCTTCCTGCACACGCTTTGTTCCATTTTCTGCTATGAAAGAATACAAGTATTCCTCCCCGTCCTTGTGAAGCAGTCCTCTCTGCACATATTCTTCGCCAGGTATTGTAAAAATTATGCTCTTAACAATCGCATCGACCGATTCAGAGCTCACAAATACGACATCGTCTTTAGTTTCTATTATGTCGCTCTCCCTTTCGCCATCCCTAAAAACTCCAAGTCTCATTTTTTCACCTTCTGAAAAGGATTTTTTGGAAAGAAGGTTATTTAAATAACTTACGTTTTTCAGAATCCATTACGGGGTTGTGGGCCAACCTGGTTAAGCTTGCCGCTTCGGGGGTGGCAGATCCCGGTTCGAATCCGGGCAACCTCA
>CAIVOO010000159.1 GCA_903907555.1 uncultured archaeon
ATAATAGTCGCTGCCAGCCATCATCTCGTCAATCTCTTCCTTAGAGACTTTTCCATCTTTCAATGTTCTTAAAACGTTTATGTCAGCAAGGCTGTAGCGGTTAACTAATGTTGCGGATTCCTTATAATCAACAATTTTGCCTGTTTCCAAGTCCAAGACATCGACAAGAAAAAATTTATCTGTAAACTCAGGCAAGTATTCAATAGCGTGCTTTGCAGTCCACTCGCCAAAAAACACATAGTGTTCAGGCACTGCTGTTAAGCTTATGTTTGAATAAAGCCAGTTATGGAATCCGAGAAACCAAAAATTCCCGAGCTTCTTGTTGTCAAGAAACCCCGAGCGGTTTCCGCCTTTCAAGATTCCATCAATCTTTCTAAACTGGCAGTTCCCGCCGTCAACTTTTTCGAATACTTTAACAGGATTATCTAAAATAGAATAATCAGACTCGGCTGCAATTACATCAGGATATTTAACGAATACCATGCAGCTCCTCGCAAAGTCTCTCTAATTTTCCTGCAAGCTCAGAGTTGACCTTTTTTAAGTCTTCACGTTTCATATAAGAATAATTCACGAAAACAAGCGAAGGAAGATGATAAACTTTATTTGGCGTCTTAATGCTCTCATTAGATTTTTGAACAAGATCAGGAGAAGCGTCTGCTAAGTCAAAAAGCAAGAAAAAATCATGCGATTCGAAATCCTTATGTTCAGCAATTGCTTTTTCTGAATTTGAGTAAATAACAGGAATACGATTTAAGCCTTCTGGAATGGCAACACTATTTTTTACAGATGCAAACCCTATGTCATGGCCTGCTTCTGCCTGTGGCATGACAATAACGTATTCATCCCTTGTGGATCTCAATGTATCGAACAAGTCTTCTATGAGTATAAGCTTTGCCATTTCCTTTATAAAGAAGCTGACATATATAAATTTTTCCCTAAAAAGTGGTAAAAATTAAGAATTATAAAGAAAAGGACTTTACATGCTCGTATCCCCTATTTGGCGCCTTGTAGCCTGGAGCGCTCAATCTGGCCAATGTAGCTGATATATGCGCATCTGGGCTTAAAACTCCCACACGATACTCTTTCGTCATATCAGTAAGCGCAAGGGCAGTCAGCAATGTCTCTTTATCAACAGGAGACATTGGATCAACCTCTATCTTCTTTTGAGTTGCAGATTCCAAATAAGCCCAATGTATGTTATATCTAAGATTATCAACAGCTTCCTCATTCTCTGGAGCTTTTATACAGCTTAACACATCTGCCGAATCAGAGTATACCCTTTCTACCAAATTATACATCTTGTCAGATATCTCTCTCTGCCTGCCGTTTTTGACAAACACGTCATGATGCCGCCTGACTTCGCCAATTACTCCATCAGTTACAAGCAGTTTATACTGGCCCGAAAGCTTTTCTAAAAGCGCGTAGCCATCAGATGTTTGTTCTAAGTCGATTATGAAACCTGTATCTAGCAAAAGCGCTGGTTTTCTCATTATCTTTTTATCAAAGAGAAAATCATCAATTGTCCGAGTAAGTTGTTCCTTCATAGTAGTATCAAATGCGAGAACTAGTATATAAATCTTTCGTTTTGTTACTACTATATTGGGACAAAATAATGGCTGTTTTAGAATGCTGAAAATGAGCATTTTTAGCAATATTTTTATAAGACGCCTGCCAGCAGAATAGCATGCATTTCAAAAAAGAGGTTTTTGTTAGTAAAGAGAATTTCAAAATCAAAGATTATTCTAAGTTTATCATTTGCGCAGATATTGGAGGCACTAAAACAGATGTTGCAATAGCTGGGATAAAGGAAAAACCAGAGATCATATTCATCCACAAAATAAAATCTGCTGAAATAAACAATTTTGTTGATATAATAAATGAAACATTAAGAATTGCTAAAGAAGAATATGACATAAATATTGACACAGGATGCTTTGCAGCAGCAGGGCCTGTCAAGGATGGCTTTGTAAAGCTGACAAATCTTGATCTTACAATCGACAAAGAGACAATAATAAAGAACAGCTTTCTGAGGAATGTGAAGATAATGAATGATTTTGAAGCCCTGGCGAATGGATTGAAATTTCTCAATAAAAACAATGAAAAAGACATTGTAAAACTAAACAAGAATCCTGATGTGAAAGGCGACGTATGCTTATTAGGAGCAGGGACAGGGCTTGGAGTAGGGTTTATCATCGACGGGGAAGCTTATGCTTCTGAAGCAGGGCACATGGAGTTCCCTGCAGAGAATGATTTCGAATGCAATTTAGTAAAAAAGTTGAAGAATCCAGAGTATGAAGACCTGGTTTCTGGAAAAGGGCTTGTTAATATTTACCAATTTCTGCATAAAACCAAAAAAACAATAACACCTGAAGAGATAACTGACAGCAAAACATTAGAGCTGTTTGTCAAATTTTATGCAAGGGCTGCGAAGAACATGGTTTTGATGTCCATGTCAAAAAGCGTTTATCTCGCAGGAGGCATAGCTCCCAGATTAATAAGTTTCTTAAAGAAAGGATTCATTAAAGAGTTTGTCAAATCTAAGAAAATGTCGACATTATTGAAGAAGATGCCTGTTTATGTAATAATGAAAAGGAATGCCACATTATTGGGGGCAGCGAGCGCTATATGAAATTTATTGGTAAAATATTGGATGTGAAAAAACAAACACTAGACACAGTTACACTTCGGATAAAAGTTCCTGAAGATTTTGATTTTGTTCCAGGGCAATTCATCAATGCGATTGCAAAAGTTGACGGAAAGAATGTAGCGCGTGCCTACACAATATCTTCGGCTCCTCATGAAAAATTCATTGAAATCACTGTAAAAAAACAGGGATTGTTCTCAGGATATCTTCATTCGCTCAAGAAAAATGATGAAATTCAGATAATGGGTCCGCTAGGATTGTTCAAATTCGAAAAAACTGACAAGGACATTGTCTTCGTAATCGGTGGCTGCGGGATTGGGGCAGCAATTTCTATGTTAAGATTCCTGGCTGCGAACAAGATGAAAAACAAGGCATACCTTTTTTACAGCTGCAGGACTTTCGACGATGCTGCATTCAAGGACGAGCTTGATTCATACGAAAAGAAAGGAATGTTAAAGCAGATAATCACGCTTACAAGAAGCCAGAAAGAAGGCTGCGAAATTGGCAGGATAAATGATGTTTTGCTGAAGAAGCATCTGAAAGACATACCATCAAAGGTTTTCTACTTATGCGGGCCAGTAATCATGGTGCAGGATATTGTGAATATGCTTGAGAAGTTGGGTGTTTCTAAAGACCGCATAAAAATAGAGCGCTGGTAGCGTAAATATTCCGGAAAAAGAGAAATCTTTATATACTAGTTCTGTATACCTTATTACCCCTTAGAAGTGATAAAAATGGAGTATGATGATACAGAATTCGAACAGGAACTGCCTAAAAAGAAGGCAAAAAAGAGCTTCAAGGAGCTCATAAACAAAGATAAGCTATCAGACTATGAAATGGATGAGTTGTTCTTAGTATAAGCACTGGACATCCCTGCACGCAACTTATATAAATAACAATTATTCATTGCTATATATGTTATCTGAATATGCGGTGGATAAAGAACCAGAAATTGTTATTAACGGGGGATTGAGGGCTAAGAAACAAGATATAGTTCTAACCTTATACTCCAGTCCACTAGCACGATTACTGATTGATAAGAATATAAAATCTTTTGATGTAGAATATGATTCTCAAAAGTTTATCTTAAAACCAGGGAATGAACGAAGCATAA